>CAVJEZ010000134.1:3880-5841 GCA_963648625.1 Odoribacter splanchnicus | reverse complement strand
AGACAACAAAGCTGTCCGCGAGCGCATGGATGCGCTGGTCAGGGAGCTTGAGCGCCATAACCGCCTCTACCATACGCTCGACGCACCGGAGATTTCTGACGAGCTGTATGACGCCATGTTCGCCGAGCTGACAGAGCTTGAAAAGCAGTATCCGCAGTTCCGCTCGCCCCATTCGCCCACTTTGCGCGTGGGCGGCGGGCTTTTGCCAGGCCTCAAAACCCAGGCCCACAGGACGCGCATGTACGGCCTGGAAGACGTCTTCAATATGGACGAGTGGCATGACTTTGCCCAGCGCATGGTACGGGCTGTCCCTGAAACGCCCATGGTCTTCTGGTGCGATCCCAAGCTGGACGGCCTGGCCCTTGAGCTCGTGTACGAGAAGGGCGTGCTTGTCAGCGCCATAACCAGGGGCAACGGCGAAGAGGGCGAGGTGGTGCTCGAACAGGCCCGCACCATACGCACCATACCGCTGCACCTTGCTGGCGAGGGGCCTTTTCCCGAGCTTTTGGAAGTGCGTGGGGAAGTGGTCATGTTCAAGGAGCACTTTGCCGAAGTCAATGCCAGGCGCGAGGCCCTGGGGCAGAAGCTTTTTGCAAATCCCCGCAATGCGGCGGCAGGCAGCCTGCGCCAGCTTGACGTACATGCCGCCCGCAGGATGCCGCTGACTTTTCTGGCGTACAGCATGGGGGCTGTCTCATGGGGAAGCTGTACTCCCGTGGCAACGCATGCAGATCTCATGCACTATTTTGAGTACTGCGGCTTTGCCGTGCCGCCTGGCGGCGAAATCTGCCACGGCCTTGCCGAGGTTGAAGGCTATGTGGAGATGGTGCGCACCAAAAGGGAAAGCTATGCCATGCAGATCGATGGCGCTGTTGCCAAGGTGAACGATCTTGCCGCCCAGCAGGCCCTTGGCTTTACGGCCAGGTCGCCGCGCTTTGCCGTGGCCTTCAAGTTCCCGGCTGAGCAGGCCATGACTGTATTGCAGGCCATCGAGGTGCAGGTAGGCAGGACCGGCGTCCTGACGCCCGTGGCCAAGCTTGTGCCTGTTGCTGTCGGAGGCGTGACTGTCTCAAGCGCCACGCTCCATAATGAAGACGAGGTGAAGGCCAAGGATGTACGCATAGGGGACACGGTCGTGGTGCAGCGTGCAGGCGACGTTATTCCCGAGATTGTGCGCGTCTGCCTGGAAAAGCGCCCGCCTTCGGCCGTTCCCTGGTCTTTCCCGGACAAGTGCCCTGCCTGCGGCGAGCGCGTGCACCGCGAGCAGGGGCAGTCTGCCTGGATATGCGACAACATTTCCTGTCCTGCCGTGAGGCTGCGCTCAATTATCCATTTTGTGTCCTCTGCCGGGCTGGACATACAGGGCATTGGCAGCCAGTGGATAGAGCAGCTGGTCCAGTCAGGGCGCATCAAAACGCCTGCCGAGCTCTTTACGCTGACTGAAAAGGAGCTCATGGGCTATGACCGCATGGGCAAGCAGCTGGCCTCCAATTTTGTCCAGGCCCTGGAAGCAGCAAGGCAGGATGCCACCCTGGCCCGCTTTTTGTCCGGCCTTGGCATACACCATGTGGGCGAGCAGGCGGCAAAGCTTCTGGCGCAGCATTTTCGCAGCATGGATGCCATTGAGAAGGCAACCTGCGAGGAGCTGACCGAGCTTCCCGGCGTCGGCCCCAAGATGGCCGAATCCATCGTTAATTTCTTTGAAGGGCATGCCAACAGGGAGATGATGGAGCGTTTCCGGGCCTTGGGCCTGTGGCCTGAAGAAAAGGAAAAGGACACAGAAGGGAGCGGCGGTCCCTTGCAGGACAAGCGCATACTTTTTACAGGCACCATCTCCATCCCCAGGGGCGAGGCGCAGCGCATGGCTGAAAAGGCCGGCGCCATCGTCGTGAGCGCCGTGTCCAAAAAGCTGGACTATCTTGTGGCCGGGGAAAAGCCTGGCTCAAAGCTTGACAAGGCCC
>CAVJEZ010000134.1:0-3756 GCA_963648625.1 Odoribacter splanchnicus | reverse complement strand
AAGGAGCATATATATGGGTTTACCGGTTATTGTTGTGGGCGCCGGCGGGCGCATGGGCAAGACTATCTGCGACATGGTCATGTCGGACAGCGATCTGGACATGGCCGGCATGGTAGAACGCACGGAATACCAGCCGACAGTCGTGCCTGTGGACTGCGTTATATCCGATGATCTGGATGCCGTTATCGGGACCTGCCCGGACGGAGCCGTGATAGTTGACTTTTCCAGTCCGGAATCAAGCCTGCACTCGGCAGAGATTGCCGCCGAAAGGCATGTCCCCCTGGTTATCGGGACAACGGGCTTTTCAGCAGAGCAGGTTCAGAAACTGAACAAATATGCGGGAGAGACGCCTCTTTTCTGGTCTCCCAACATGAGCGTCGGCATCAGCGTGCTGCAAAAGATACTGCCTCTCCTGGTGCAGGGCCTTGGCTCTGACTATGACGTGGACATTACCGAGATCCATCACAACAAGAAAAAGGACAGCCCCAGCGGAACGGCCATCAGGCTTGGCGAATGCATTGCTGCAGCCAAGGGCTGGGATCTGGCAAAGGTGCGCAATTCAGGGCGCAACGGCATCATAGGCCCCCGTCCCAAGGAAGAGATAGGCATTATGGCTGTGCGCGGCGGCGACGTGGTCGGCGTGCACACCGTGTACTTTATGGGGCCTGGCGAGACAATCGAGGTGACGCACAGGGCCGAGTCCAGGGCCAACTTTGCCGGCGGCGCCCTGAGGGCCTGCAAGTGGCTTGCAAAGCAGAAGGCAGGCAGGCTGTACAACATGCAGGACATGCTAGCCTAAAGCCGGAATCCGAGCCGGATTGGGAAAAACAAAAGAAGACGCCGGGACAGGTGCAATGCCTGTTCCGGCGTCTTTGCTTTCTTTGTGTTCTTTGTGCCGGCCTGGGGTCAGGCTGGCTTTCAATGCCAGGCTGGAAGTGATGCTTTTTGCCAGCCTTTGCGGCTGAAAGGCTCTCAGCCTTCTTTTTTCGCAGAGGGCCTGCAAAAGAGCATGGCCGGATCAGCTTCCCTGAAGTTTTCCTCAGTCAGGACCGCAATGCCGGCCTTGCGCAAAAGACTGGCAAAAACGCCGTCTCCCTGGCGGAGCGTATGGCTGAAGGTTCCGTCATACACGCAGCCTGCACCGCAGGAAGGAGAGCGTGCCTTCAGTACGGCTGTCCGGACACAGGCTTTCCTGGCCATGGCCAGGGCTTTTTCTGCCCCTTTCTCAAAGGCTTGGGTTCGGTTCGTGCCGTTTTTGTCATATACGCCGTCTGCTGTGATTTCGCAGGGCGTGCGCGGCACAGGAAGGCCGCCTAAGACCTCGGGGCACACAGGCAGGACAAGCCCTTCTTCATGCCACCTGGCAATTTCTTCAACCGTGTTGGCTTTGCCGTCATAGCGGCAGGGAATTCCTGCGAGGCAGGCTGATACAAGCAGGGGGATGCGGGCAACCCTTTTTCATTGCTCATTGGACAGATCCTGTGGACAGATCCTGTCGGCCGGGCTCAGAGCTTTTCCGGCTGTGCATCCGTGCCCTGCTTCCAGGCGCCTATGAGAGGCATGTGGGCCTTGTCGTCAAGCAGGGCGGCTTCCCACATTTCCTGATAGTACATGCAGGTGCCGGGATTCCAGGCCGTGGCAGCCCTGTCGTCCCATGCTATCTGTATGGGCCAGTCTGTATGCCTGCGCAGGGCTTCCTCAAAGGAGGGAGCCTCCTCTATGGCCTCATGGTACAGGCGCAGGTGCATGTTGGGACCCTTGAGATAACGGACATGATACCGTGGCATGACGTGTAACCCTCTTAAAAAAAGGACCCTGTCATACGGCAGGATCTGTATGGATATAATATATAAAGAAAGTCAGATATACTGATAAATGGTTTTCAGCCTCTGGCAAAAAGAGGAAATGCTTCCCCTTTCTGACAGAGGCTCCCCCGCCGGAGCGGGGGAGCCGGTAAATCAGTCGTACATGTCCGCTAGCGCGGCAGTACGCTTTTTTTCTTTAGTGGCCGATGTACCTGCTGACAATGTACAGAACAACCAGCAGAGTGACACCAAGGCCCCAGCTCCAGTGGATGAGCTTCATCTCGACAGGATCGAGGGGCTCATATTCCATGTTCTGGATTTCTTCATGGAATTTGGCTTCCTGTTTTGTATCCATTTTATACTCCTTGCAGTTCCATCACTACATTCCGGCTGCCGCAGCGGCAGTCTGGACGAGCGGAGGAGTCATGCCATGGAAGAAGAGGTAGGAGATGAACAGGCCGACCCAGATGATGAAGCCGAACAGGCACACCACGTACACGATGGCCAGGCGGCCGATGCCTTCTTCAAGCAGCTTCTTGAAGTTGGAGACCAGGCCGATGGAGAAGAAGGTCAGCAGGAAGAACATGACACGGAGGCCGTTGAGGGCGCCGGAGATGCTCTTGGCAACCTTGTGCAATTCGGAGTCGCTGATGCAGATGACGAGCATGATCAGGAAGGTGATCACGTAGCCCAGCACGAAGCGGGGGAAACGATCCCACACATCGCCCCAGCTCATCTTCTTGCCTTCCTTGGCCTCGGCGTCAAAGTACTTCGTCCAGATGTAGGCCAGGATGAAGGACCACACGCCGATGAACATGTCGATGAAGACCTTGACCGTGGTGGTAACCATGGTGATCCAGCCGGTTTCCCAGTTGGTGCCGAGGGCGGCAGCCTTGGTCAGGATCAGGGACTCGGTGATGGCACCGGAAGCAATGGCGCCGCCGTCAGACTTGACTGCGAGGCCCATCCAGCCGCCGGCCACCATGGGCTCGGAGTGCAGGACAGCGGAAGCGATGAAGGGCAGGATCAGCATTTCGATGCAGGTGAAGACCACGACCAGGGAGGAAACCATGATCGGGACGACCGGCCGGGCGCGGATGGCGCCGCCGGTGGCGATGGCGGCAGACACGCCGCAGATGGAAATGCCGGAGGCCAGGGGAGCGGCCCATTCCTTGTTGAACTTGAAGTATTTACGGGCGACGTAGTACACGACGGCCCAGTAGAGCAGGTAGGCTTCAACGATGGCGCACAGGCCTCGGAAGATAACCACGCCGGCAAAGGCAGCAGCGTCAGCAGCCTTCACGCCCAGCTCGACACCGAGGATAACGATGGCGATCTTGACGAAAAGCTCGGGGCGGCAGGCGCCGCATTCCTGCAGCTTCTCGACAAAGCCGGGAGCCAGGTTGCCCAGCAGGATGCCCACGATAAGGGCAAGAATGAGGCCGGCTTCAGTGCTGAGGCCCAGGGCCCAGGGAATGCCCTGCTTGGCAAGCTGGGTGGGGTTGGCGGCAATGTAGGCATTGGCGCCGCACACGTAGCATGCCACAGCAATAAAGAAGATGACGGTGAAGGCGCCGATAAATTTAATCGGGTTGCCCTTCATCATTTTGATACCCACGGAAAGGCCCAGGGTAACAAAGACATAGGTTGCAAGAAGGGCCTGCCATCCTTCCATGTAGCCCTTGGTTGCAGCTTTGAAGCAGAGCATGGGGTCATTGACCCACATTCCCATTTTCAGGATCCAGCCAACGAGATCCAGGCCGGCAAATTTGCACAGCCCCAGCAGGAAAACAAGGCCGCCAAGTACGCAGGCGACTTTGTCTTCGTTAAAGACATGTTGGTTAGCCATAATACCACTAACTCCTCTGAATGTTGCATTCTGCCTCTCCCTGAGGGAGAAGCTCCCCATCCAAAAAGAATCTTTCGCTTTTGTCTTCCCTGAACCGTACAG
>CAVJEZ010000133.1:0-5843 GCA_963648625.1 Odoribacter splanchnicus | reverse complement strand
CCTGAAGCCAGAGGGGAAATGCGGCATGCTCAAAAGCAGGACGCAGCCGTATCTTATCAAAAATATACGCGGCGTTCCCGTGGGCATCATAGGCCTGGCCAATGATGAAGTGGTTGAAGTGTCCCAGGCATGCCCCGATACGAAGTTTGAAGAGGCAAAGGTTTCTCTGACGCACCTTGTTAAGGAACTTGAAGCGAAAGGCGTGCATCACATTATTGCCCTGACACATCTGGGACTGCCCAGGGACCGCGAGCTTGCAAAAGCTGTTGACGGTGTGGACGTGATTGTCGGCGGTCATACCCACAGCTATCTCGGACCAGGATCCAGCGACGGCCCGTACCCCATTGTTGAACATTCCCCTTCAGGCAAGCCTGTCCTGGTAGTGACGGCCAAAAGGGCAACGCAGTATCTGGGAGAGCTCGACATAGTTTTTGACAAGGAAGGCGTGCCGTTAAGCTGGAAGGGCGCCGCAAGGGAGATGACTCCTGACAATCCCGTGGATCCGCAGATAGATGCCCTTGTAAAAAGCTATGCTGTTCCCATGCGGGAATACATGGCAAAGAAGACAGGCAGTCATTCACTTGACCTGCCTGACGGTATGAATGTCTGCCGTACAGGCGAGTGCCTGGGCGGCATGGTCACGACAGATGCCATGCTTGAATACGGCCGCCAGTATGGCGCAACCATTGCCATGACCAACGGCGGAGGCATCCGTGCCCCGCTGCCCAGGGGAGATATCTCGATCGGCGACGTGATGACCATGCTGCCCTTTGAAGGCAAGTTCAGGGTTCGCGAGCTGAGCGGCAAAAAGATACTGGCTGCGCTTGAGCATGGCGTTGCCGGTGAAAATGCACACGGACCAGCCCTTTTGCAGGTTGCAGGCTTAAGCTATACGGTTGATCCCTCAAAGCCGGCCGGTTCCAGGGTGCAGAAAGTGGTTCTCAATACCGGAAAGTCTCAGGCTCCCCTTGACCCTGACGCAAAGTACAAGGTTGTCCTGACTTCCTACCTTGTTAAGGGAGGGGACGGATTCACCATGCTCAGGGGCAAGGCCGTCACCAAGAAGAAGGCCAGGGACACCGAGGTTGTCAGCGCGTATCTTTCCAGGCATGACCCGCTTCCCATGCCTGAGACAGGCAGGATTGTCTTTGTAAAGTAGTCAGCCCGTATGGCCGGCAGCCTTTGGCCAGTCATCCTTTGGATTTGAAGAAAAGGAGTTATTCATGTCTGTCGGAAACGATACGTTTACCACAGTGACCGAAACAAGCTGGTTGTCACGTCTTGGCGGTTCTTTTAAGGGGATATTCATCGGCCTGATTCTTTTGGTCCTTGGAACCGTCCTGCTCTACTGGAACGAGGGGCGTGCCGTCCGTACAGGTGACGCTATCGCAGAAGCACAGCTGGAAGCCGTGGAGCTGCCCGGCATAAGCAGGGTGGACCCGGCTTTTGACGGGAAAATGGTTTTTGCCACAGGAAAGGCAGAGACAAATGACGTGCTTGCTGATCCCGTCTTCGGAGTACAGGCAAAAGCCATCAGCCTGTCCCGCAGGGTTGAATACTACCAGTGGGTTGAAGAGACCAGCGAGGAAACAAGGACAAAGCTTGGCGGCGGCGAGGAAAAAGTCACTACCTACAGCTATACAAAAGAATGGGTGTACCAGCCTGTCAGTTCCCAGAATTTTCAGCGCAGCGAAGGGCATGAGAACAGCGTCCGTATCCATGTGGAAGACGAAGAGCAGTATGCCCGGAATGTTTCCTTCGGAGCGTACAGGCTGCCTGACTTCCTTATCCGCTCCATCAGCGGGGAAAAGCCTCTGAATCTTTCCATGACAGCCGCTGACAGGGCCAATTTGCAGCGTGCCCTTTTCTCCGGGGATGCCCAATATTCTGGCACTGCCGGTCCGGATATGATCCACACGCAGGCTAACACGCTTTATGTGGGGCGCAATCCCAATGCCCCGGTGATTGGCGATGTGCGCGTGACATTCTTTGAGGTACAGCCTGCCGAGATTTCCATCCTGGCCGTGGCCAGAGGAGATACCTTTGCCCAGTTCAGGGCTTCCAACGGCCAGTTGTTTTCCAGGCTCTCCATGGGTGTCCAGGACATGAACGGCATGTTTGAGGATGCCATAAGCGACAACGATGCCATGACCCTGATATTGAGGGCGATCGGCATTTTCCTGTGCATTGCCGGTCTCCGCATGGTGGCAGCGCCCCTGCGCGTAGTGGCTGATGTTATTCCTCTTCTGGGAAGCATTGTCGGAGCCGGGACAGGGCTTGTTGCAGCGCTTCTCGGTGTTGCCTGGTCCTTTATCGTTATTGCCATAGCCTGGATTCGCTTCCGTCCCGTGCTCGCGTGCATCTTCCTTGGCATTGCAGCGGTGCTGATCGTGCTGCTGTACCTTAAGGGGCGTGCCAGGAAGAATGCCCAGGCTTCCAGATAGGAAAATGAGGCTGTGCAGGAAATTCCTGATGGTGAACAAAATGCTAAAAACAGCATATGCGTTTTGCGCATTTTGCTGCCTGCTGGTCTTGCTCTCTGAGCCGTCTTTTGCTGGTGCCGGTGCCCGGGAAAAGGTCATCCTGGATACGGATGCTGTGGAAATGTTCGATGACGGCGTGGCCATGCTTATGCTGGCAAAATCTCCCAGAATCGAACTTCTCGGGGTTACCTGCGTAAGCGGCAACAGCTGGGCAGAAGACGGCACAGCTGTCACCATCCGCCAGATGGAACTGGCCGGCATAAAGGATGTTCCTGTCTTTGAGGGGATCCGCTATCCCCTGCGTCCCCAGCGTCATGCCAATTTTGAGCTGGAGCGCAGGCAGTCCGGCATAGGGAAGTCCTGGACCGGCTCCCTGAGCCTGCCCGAGCCTGCCTCATGGGAGGATGCCTATCAGCAGCGGTACAAGTCAAAGCCTGTACTAAAGCCTGCCAGCCAGTCTGCCGTGCAGTTCATCATTGATACGGTGCGCAGGTATCCGGACGAGGTAACCATTGCCGCCATCGGGCCCTGCACCAACCTGGCCTGCGCCATCCGCATTGCCCCTGACATTGTTCCGCTGGTCAGGCGCATTGTGTACATGGGCGGATCGTTTTTCCAGCAGGGCAACGTGACGCCTGCTGCCGAATATAACTGGTGGTTCGACCCTGAGGCCGCACAGATTGCCGTCCGCTCCGCCTTTAAGGAACAGATCGTCTTCGGCCTTGACGTGTGCGAGAAAGTGGTCTTCAAAAAGGAACACTATGACAGGCTGCTGAAAAGCATAGGCGACAATTCCCTGTCGCAGATGCTGCGCAACACCTTTATCGGCAGGAGTTTTGCAAAGAACGATGCGTATACGCACTGTATCTGGGATGTCCTGGTCGCGGCAGCCATCATCGATCCGTCAGTCATAACTGAGGAGCGTACCTGTCCCATTGATGTCAATACACAGTTCGGTGCGTCCTACGGCCAGTCCCTGGCTTATGTGCGCAACTATCCTGACGGCTGCCAGCCGGCACGCATCGTCCTGAACGTCGATCAAGACAAAGTCTGGAATATGATTAACGACAAGACGTACTGGACGACTGCGCAGGAAAAGTAGCCTGCTTATCGTACAGGCTGCAATATGAGTTAAGCGCAAGTGACTGCAAGGGAGGCTGGCGATTTAACCTGCCTCCCTTTTCAGTGTGTGGCAGTATAGATTTGTCATGAATGCTGGCGATATGTCTGCTTTTTTGCAAGGGAAGTTTTTTAAGACTGCAACGATCCGGCTTCTACCCTGACTATGCAGGTCTTCTTAAAAAAGGCCATGCCCCAGATAGAAACTTTCCAGTCTTTTTTCTTCAATAACGGCGCAGCATATCTTTCTTTCTTGATCTGAAGGAGAGCTTTTCTAGCCTGACCAGGAAGGCCTTTTTTAGATCTGGCGCGTTTTATCTCAATAACGGCAGCACGCTTATTAACGTTGTCACGGAGTACAAGGTCGGGCCTGCCATTGCCATATTCTCTGTTTGACTCGACCTCCCATCCGGTGAAGGTGAAGAGTCCCAGAAGTAAGGCATGGTAAAAATCCTCACGGGCATCGTAATAGCTTAAGGTGTTCTCCATCTGGTCGCACAAAAGCTCTGTCAGAGCATCGGCATCGTCAGCCCAAAAAGCTTTGAAAAGTTCGGATCTGTCTATGTCCTGGACCGTTTCATCAAACCAGTCGGAAATGACAGAGGCAAAGATTTCCAGGACTTCCTTGTTGGGGATGGCAAGGACAGTGAGTCCTTCGTCAGGAGCTTTTCCAAACTTTTTCATCTGTTCCGGGCTTGCCTTGGTGAGATAGCCGGAGAAGTAGAGAACAGTCCACATATTTTCTGGCTTGGTATACAGACGGTCGTAGGTGAGATCCTCTGTTATCCTGGTTGCTATGCATCCGCCAGTCATCAGCAAGTCAAGATTGCTCCTTACATCCCTTACGTTGCAATGATCGACAAAGCTGCGCACAATATCGTTGCCGCTTGTGTTTTGCCAGTATGCTTTAGGCACTGACGTTGGCTTTGCTTGCAGTTCCTCTATATATTGCAGGATATCCCACGGGCAGTAGATTTCCGTATCGTCACCGAAACGGTATCCGTCATACCATTCCTTTATTACATCCTTTTTTTCTGAGAATCCGGCAACTGCCAGCAGATCATCGACTTCCTTTGAGGTGAATCCAAATTTGTCGGCAAAGCGGACATCGGAAATTCCATAGATCCAGAGATTGTTAAGCCCTGTATATGCGCTTTCCTTTGATATCCTGAGACAGCCGGTCAGTATGCCAAACTGAAGAATATTGTAATCCTTCAGGACTGGACTCAGCATGCTACGCATAAAGTCTACCATGTCGGCATAATACCCATTTTCCTGAGCCTTGCCTAAAGGAACATCATATTCATCAATGAGTACAATGACTGGTTTGCCGTAGTATGCGTGAAGAGCACTGCAAAGGATCTTTAAGGAGTTTGCAAGCAGATCCTCATCACCCTGTTTTGCTTTGAGTGTTTCGATATCCTCTCTGTCCGATATGTCAACGGCTTCACTATTTAACAAGAAAGCAAAATTCTTGCAGATGCTGTTCACATACAAGCGAATTTTGTTCAGAGCCTGTGCAAAATTGCGGCCTTCAATTTCTTTGAAAGAGATAAACAGCACGGGATACTGATTCATCCACTTGTCGCAGAGAGATTTATTCTTTGATATAGCAAGCCCTTCAAATATAGATCTGCTGTCCTGGGTAATATCAAAAAAGTCGTTGAGCATGTTCATCATCAGTGTCTTGCCGAAGCGGCGTGGACGAGTGAAGAGTGAAGCTTCGTGAGGTTCTGCGTCCAGGAATTCTTCGATAAAGGCTGTTTTATCAACGTAATAATTTGAATTCTCACGAATTTTGCGAAAAGATATTGCACCAAATTTAATCCGTGTCTTTGTCATTTCCTCTACTCCCTTAAAAACAGTCACATTTCGTCTGCTTTTGCAAATAGCATTTGCAGATACAGTATCTCAAACTTTTTTAAGCAATTGGCTGATTGCTGGCAATATCTGTACAGCGGATTGTTGCTGTTCAGTATGGGATTTCCTGAATTGAAGGTGGTATACAGCAAAGGTCTCTATCATCTTGTCTAAACTGCAGGCCGTATTCACACGGTAGCAAAAAGGAAGGATGACTTTGCCGTACAGAGTGACGCCTGTTTTTCGTGTCGGTTTTTAAGGGAACCAGTCAGGAGAGCCTCAGCAGGCGGCCTGCGACAACCAGATACACATTGTCAGCCTGTTCAGCCAGAAGCTGGTTTGCAAGGCCCAGGCCGTCACAGAAGGTGCGGCTGAGAGTAT
>CAVJEZ010000132.1:0-5988 GCA_963648625.1 Odoribacter splanchnicus | reverse complement strand
TGCCGTTTTTTCTTGCAAAGAGCCCCACTATGCGGGCGTATTTTTTCTGCAAGAGTACAGGATGTGCATTCATAGGATCTCCAATCCTTCAAACTTGAGATAAGAAAGTCCCTTTTTTGTACGAAAGGCCATTTGCAGATTGGGCAGGTTGTAGCGCAATCTGTTGATGGCTTCTGCTTTTTCTATAAAACCATCAAAAAATAACTCAACTGTATTGAAGACCTTGTCGTTTGCGATGCCACCAATAACAAGATCGTAGTCTGTTGTGTCCAGTCCCCTGCGGCAGTTTAGAATAAAATTAAGCCAGTCTTCAGAGTATGAGTCAAAGTTAAGCACCTTGAGTTCCTGCAAACCTGCCTCGTCAAAAACATAGCTGGATACTATAGCCTTCTTTCCCCTGCGTTTGAACTTGTCGCACCATCTGACTGCCTGATCGTGGATCGGTGTAGCATAAAACGCTTTACCAAAATCGACATTCAGCCTGGAATGAGAAAGGTCAGGAGTGTCAACTGCTGTATATGAACCGTGATATACGATCATATTATTGCGCCTCGTTCTTTCATAACGTCGATAATATCGTCAACAATGTAGTCTTTACCCTGGGTATGTAGTATATCATACTCAGGAATGATGTACCCATTCAGGATATCCGTTTTTTCTGTCAGGAGCGCATATACTTTTTGTCCATTAGTATGGAGCCTTGCCGCTACGTTCTCGATACAGAAAATAGCAAATTCTAGTTCGTTCATACCATATTCATTTTGTGTTGTCATATCATTCCCTGCCTTTTAGCCCACTATCCGGTCGTTCAAGCGTTTCCCACGCATTTTTACAATAAAAAGCATTTGAAGGTGATACCTGTTCGTTTCGAATCAGCCATGCTCTGATGAAAATCTATATCAGGATGATATCGGTGCAGGCTAGCAAAAAAATATTATAGTGCACAGATGTCTTTCTTCAGACAGATACAAAAAAGCAACCCGATTGGGTTGCTGAAAAGGGTAAAAATGCAGGGCTGGCTGAGGAAGCACACCAGCGCTTCCTCACTGGTCCTTAGTCCATGGAGAGGAGCTCTTCAATCATGTCGTCAGATTTTTGATGGTCGGATGATGCCGCACCATCTTTCTCTGCTTCCTTGAGCCACTCGCTCAGGGCGTCAATGATTTTGTGCGCCTGCTCCGGGCTTGAGATATTGAATTTGGACTGGGCACGGTAGACGCCGGCCGTCTTTTTGTAGCGGCGCAGCGAGTATTTGTCGGGACTGTAGTCGTCGGTCTTTGGACGGTAGTCCTGGTAGCGGAACAGGATGGTGGTCCAGGCGCCGCGGCTTAAGACAACCTTGCCGAGTTCCCTGACGATAACATTGCCGTTATCGTCTTCAAAATTAACGGTCAGATCGTCGATAGACTCGTTGTTCATGGGCAATTATGCGGACAGCACGCAGCACAAGGCTGCAGCACCGCATCCTCCTTGCAGGCAGGCCATGCCATTCCCATCCTTGTGTCCCGGAGAGGAATGGCATGCCTGGAAAAGAAAATCTGGGAGCAGAACAGCCTAGCCTTCGTAGAAGGCCTTGTAGGCCAGGTACGTTGTATAGACATCGGCCACGCTGGACAGTTCAAAAGGACTGTGCATTGCCAGCAGGGCAGGGCCGAAGTCAATGACGTTCATGCCCCAGGCAGCCAGAAAGAGGGCTACTGTTCCGCCGCCGCCATGGTCAACGCGTCCCAGGATGCCGGACTGCCAGGGGATGCCGTGCCTGTTCAGAAGGCCGCGTATGGAGGCAAAATATTCGGCATGGGCCTCGCTGGCACCGTACTTGCCGCCAGAGCCGGTATATTTTTCAAAGCAGGGGCCATAGCCCAGGTTGGCAGAGTTTGTCTTGTCATGCGTATCGGCATAGTCGGGATCCATGCCGGCCGTGACATCGGCTGACAGGGCCTGGCTTGCCAGCATGACTGTACCCAGCAGGGTATCGGGCTCATGCTTGTGCAGCACTTCCTCTATGCAGTAGGCGAAGAAGCGGGAAGAGGCGCCTGATGCGCCGTCTGAGCCGATTTCTTCCTTGTCCCAGAGGATAAGGGCGCAGTTTTCCTCTGCGGGCACGCTGTCTGCCAGGGCCATCAGGCCTGTATAGGCGCAGATGCGGTCATCCTGTCCGAAGGCGCCGATGAGGGACTTGTCCAGGCCGACATAGCAGGCACGGCCGGCAGGCACGGCCTCGATTTCCGCACTCAGGAAGTCTTCCTCGCAGACACCGTATTTTTGCTGCAAAAGCTCAAGCACGGCCAGCTTGACGGGATTCTTTGCGTCCTTGCCGTTCTCGTCCTTTGTGGCGGACGGCTTGCTGCCAAGGATAATGTTGAGCTTTTCGCCCTCAAAGGCTTCCCTGACGTTTTTCTTGACCTGTTCCTGGGCAAGGTGGGGCAGAAGGTCTGCTACAGTGAAGACAGGCTCGCCAGGCTCCTCGCCAAGCTTTACAGCGACTGTTTCGCCGTTGTCCTTGCAGATGACGCCGTGCAGGGCCAGCGGGCGGGACAGCCACTGGTATTTGCGCAGGCCGCCGTAATAGTTCGTCTTTGCCTGGGCAAAGCCTTCCTGCTCAATGAAGGGATGCGGCTTGAAGTCAAGCCTGGGGCAGTCTGCATGGGCGGCAATAATGCGTATGCCTTCAGACAGGGGCTTTGTGCCCTTGCGGAAGGCAAAAAGCGCCTTGCCCCTGAGGGTGGCCAGATATTTGTCGCTGGAAGGATCGCCCGAGAAGCCGTGCTTTTCAAGAAATTCCTTTGCAAAGGCTATGGTCTCGCGCTCCGTCTTGCAGCTGGAAAGAAAGTCAATATACCCGTCGCAGAAGGAAGCGGTCTTTTCCTTCTCCGATTCCTGGTCGCAAAAAGTCCAGGCACTCTTTTCCTTGTACAGAGGGCAGGACTTGTCATCCTGCTTGTTTATATCAGACATAAAGAGGTATCTCCCTGATTTGAAGATATGGCGCAGCACAGATCCAAGCGGCTTGTGCTGCGTGTAAAGCATTGGCAACAATATGGTAAATGGTGCCTCTTTGCAAAAAGGCAAGCATGAGGCCCGTCATCTGTCCGGGCATCAGCCGGCATCAGCTTCTGCGCAGCGCCCCGGGCCAGATCTCATAAAAGGTGCTTAAGAGATAGAGTGAGCCGGTGACAAGGACAGTGCCTTCCGTCTCTGCCTTGCCAAGGGACGCAAAGGCTTCTTTGAGCGAGACATGCGCCGTGCATTTCCTTTCGCCAAGGCCTTCCAGGAAGCGGACAATATTTTCAGGCTTTTCCGAGCGTTCGCCAGGGATGGCCGGAATATGCCAGGATACGCCCTGTACCTCTTTGGCAAGCATGGCAAGGCCGGTGCGCCAGTCCTTGTCGGCAAGGCAGCTGTAGACAACAGTTTCCGGCTTTTTGATTACTCCGCCATGCAGGGCCTTTGTCAGGGACTGCATGCCGTGGGGATTGTGCGCGCCATCCAGCACGCAGGCTGGCCTTGCCGGGCATGTGCCTGTGGCGGGCATGGAAGAAACAGACTGCAGCCTCCCGGGCAGGAAGGCTTCTGCAAGCCCCTTCCTGACAGCTGCTTCATCCGGCGTAATGCCAAGCTTCTGCGCCAGTATCCTGAAGGCAGCAAGGGCAGTCCCGGCATTGCTGTACTGGTGCGTGCCGGAAAGCCCTAAGGCATATTCATGTCCGAGTTCCGGCGCAACAGTCAGCGGGGCGCCAAACATGTCCGCCCTTGCTTTAAGAACGGATAATACATTGTCTTCCTGTCTGGCCGTGACGGCAGGTGCGTCAGAACGTATGGCATGGGCTTTTTCGGAGGCTATGGCCGTAACAGTAGATCCCAGAAGGGCAGTATGGTCCAGGGCAATGGGCGTAAAGACAGCAAGATCTGCTGCCGTGGCCGTGGTGGCGTCATGCTGTGCGCCAAGGCCTGCTTCAAGGACAGCTGCCTGGACGCCCATATCGCGGAAGACGGCAAGGGCCGTGACAGTCAGTATTTCAAAATAGGTAAGCTCAGGGCAGATGCTGACCGCCTGCGAGGCAGCGGACAGCCAGTCCTGCATCCTTGTCCACTGTCCGTCGCACTGGATGCGCTCTTCCGGCGAGACGAAGTGCGGGGACGTATAGAGGCCTGTCTTTATGCCGTGTGCCTGCAGCAGGGATGCAATAAAGGTGGCAGTTGAGCCTTTTCCGTTTGTGCCGGCAACCTGGCAGACAGTATAGGGCGGCCTGGTCAGGTGCATGGCATAAAGAACCTTTTCCATGCGGGAAAGGGAAAGGTCCATATGGAAGAAATTGAGATTGTCCAGGTAGCAGGACAGGTCGCTGGCTGAAGCAAATTTCTGTATCATTGGCATATTATTGGCTGACAAGGGAGAATGCGTATACGGATTAAGCGGTAACTGGTATGGAAGCATTTTTCATGCTGAAAAGCCCTGCGGGCATGCCCTGGCAGAGGCATTTCTGAAGGCCCCGCGCAGGCCTGTATCCAAAGACAAAGGCTTGACAGAGAGCCTGAATGGTGCAAAAAAGCTCACAGGTAGCAGGGCATGTCCTTAAGGATTATGTGCTGCCTGCCGGCGTGCGCTCGTAGCTCAGTCGGATAGAGCAGGAGCCTTCTAAGCTCTTGGTCGGGGGTTCGATTCCCTCCGGGCGCACCATCATTTTTTAGGATCTCGCAAAAAGCATGGCCTGTCTGTACAGAAAGGCCGTGTTTTTTTTATTTTGGGGCATCCGCACCGGCCTTCTTTTCCAGTGTCAGGATAAAAACGGCGATCATGATAAAGAGGCAGCCGGCCCAGCCGATTGGCGAGAAGTTTTCGTTGAACAGGAGCCATACCCAGAAACACCCCAGTATGGGCTCAACATTGCCGATAACGGCTGACTGCACCTGGGAAATATATCTCAGGCTGAGGGCCAGCGTGATATAGGCCAGGAAGTTGGTGAAGAAGCCCATGGCTGCCAGCAGGCCCCAGAACATGGCAGGCCTGTCCAGAGAAAGGGTTGAATAGGTAAAAGGAAGGAGCAAAACCGTTGTGCTCAGGAACGCATACGTGTAGAGGGTTACAGCGGAATACTTGCGGCAAAAGTGATAGGTGAAGGGAAAGAAGCACGCATAGGAAAAGCCTGACAAAAGGCCGCAGGCAACCCCTGTGACGGAAATTTCGCCGCTGCTGCTGCCGCCTGCCATGCTCACCATGACAACGCCGCCAAGCGCTATGCCGATAGCTGTCAGCTTGGTGTAGGAAATGGCCTCGTTAAAGAAGAAGCGCGACAGGACGGCAACCCAGGCAGGGGCTGTATAGAGAAGGACGACAGCTGTGGCTCCGCCACTGAAGCTGATGGAGTACTGGAACGACCCGAAGAGGACGACGCCCAGCACGCCACCGATGACTATCAGAAGCAGGGCGTCCTTAACAGGGATTTTCAGCTCCCTGCGCCATGCGGCACAAATGGCAAAGCAGAGGCCGCCTAAGCCTGTACGCCAGAACGATGTTTCCAGAGGCGTGCAGCCCATGTCAAACAGGATGCGCGAGATGGGCGTAATAAGCGACCAGAGCGCAGCAGCCATGGCAGCATAGAAAAAGCCAAGATAGAGCGATTTTTGTGGCGTGCTTGATGACATATAGTGTGCAAAAAACAACATTCAGGCAAAAGAGGATACGCCTGCGGGCAGGGATAAACAGGCTTCTTTCAAAGCCGGTCTATACTAGTCGGTGCAGGCAAAATTGCAAGCATGGCACAAGGCCTGCATTTTTAGGTAGAAGAGTGTATGTTGCGGTCTTATACAGTGGGTCAGTCGCGCAAATTCTGGCGATATAGGAATGTACGAAAGGAGGTAAGGCTATGGCCATGTTACAGGTAGGCTGTGAATCATTCAGGGAAATCAGGGAAAATGATCTCTGCTATGTGGATAAAACTTCCTTTTTAGAGGAATTTTTAACCTCTGTATTTGTCAAAGTAGCTC
>CAVJEZ010000131.1:0-5995 GCA_963648625.1 Odoribacter splanchnicus | reverse complement strand
CTGTGGCGTCTGCATGAAAAATAAAAAAAAGTGCTTCCCCGTTGCCTAGGGAACATCGCTTTTTTGCATGGCCTGTATACTGAAAGCACAATAAGTGAAAAAAGGAACAATTTTAGTCCGGCACCGGGCCGGACGTGTTCCCGATTATTTTGCGGAGGTTTAATATGGGTCATCCGACTATCTACCCCACCGGCGTCACCATTTACAATCCTGACAAGTGCTGGAACGGCCTGACAATCTACCAGGGCCAGGAAGTTGGCGCCATCCTCATGGACATGAACGGCAAGGAGCACAACGTCTGGAAAGGCGTGCACGGCATGCCCAACAAAATCCTCCCCGGCGGGTACCTGCTGACCAGCCGCGGCCGCCGCAGCGGCAAATACGGCGTGCAGGACGGCCTTGACGTCGTGCAGCTGGACTGGGACGGCAAGGTCGTCTGGAAGTTCGACCAGAACGAGTACATCGAGGATCCGGGCCACGAAGGCCGCTGGATGGCACGCTACCATCACGACGTGCAGCGCGAGGGCAGCACCACCGGCTACTACGCCCCCGGCTCCGAGCCCAAGGCACTTGAAGGCAAGAGCCTCATCCTGGGCCACCGCAATGCCCGCAACCCCAAGATTTCCGACAAGCAGCTTCTTGACGACGTCATCCTGGAAGCCGACTGGGAAGGCAACGTGCTCTGGGAATGGAACTGCCATGAGCACTTTGACGAGTTCGGCTTCCGCGAAGCTGCCAAGAACACCCTTTGCCGCAACCCCAACTACCGCAGCACCCAGCCCGAGGGCATGGGCGACTGGATGCACTTGAACTCCATGTCCGTCCTTGGCCCCAACAAATGGTACGATGCCGGCGACGAGCGCTTCCATCCCGACAACATCATCGTTGACGGCCGCGAGACCAACATCCTGTTCATCATTTCCAAGAAGACCGGCAAGATAACCTGGAAGATCGGCCCCGACTACGACAGCACCCCCGAACTGCGCCGCATCGGCTGGATCATCGGCCAGCACCATGCGCACATGATTCCCAGGGGCCTGCCCGGCGAAGGCAACATCCTTGTCTTCGACAACGGCGGCTGGGCCGGCTACGACATCCCGAACCCCGGTTGCCCCACCGGCGTCAAGGCTGCCCTGCGCGACTACTCCCGCGTGCTGGAAATAGACCCCGTTAGCCTGAAGATTGTGTGGCAGTACACCCCCAAGGAAGCAGGCTTCCTGGAACCCATGGATTCCAACCGCTTCTACAGCCCCTTCATCTCCGGCGCCCAGCGCCTGCCCAACGGCAACACCCTCATCTGCGAGGGATCCGACGGCCGCGTGTTTGAAGTGACAAGCGACTACGAAATCGTGTGGGAATTCATCTCTCCCTACAAGGGCAAGTTCGTGCCCATGAACATGGTCTACCGCGCCTACCGCGTCCCCTACGAATGGGTGCCGCAGGTGCAGAAGCCCGTCGAGACTCCCGTTGTTCCCCTGGATGTCGCCACCTTCCGCGTTCCCGGCGCAGCGCCTGCCGGCGACAGGGTGCGCGAAGTGACTGTTGAAGGCTGCCAGCCCTACGAGGGAAGCAACGCTCTCTGCGTAGCCTCGGTGGAAGACAACTAAGCCGCATTTCCAAGACTCCCCCTTGAAATACCGGCAGGCAGGTCAGCTCACTGGCCTGCCTGCCGGACAGCACAACGCCTGCGGCGGGAGGTGCCATGTTAATCAAGACAGAAGAACTCACCCCGAAAATGGTCGGCATGTGGGCCTTTTCCCTGGCCGTGGCTTTCGGTGCCTATTTTCTCATTCCCCGTTCTGAAACCCTGACCGAGCCCATGATCGCCTTTCTGGCGGTAACACTCTGGGCAGTCTGCGCCTGGGCTCTCGGGTTCATGAGCGACATCATGGTGGGCATGCTTTTGCCCATATTGTACGTGCTGATTTGCAACGTTCCCCAGAAAGTGGTCTTTGCGCCGTGGCTGGGCGACGTGGCCATCATTTCCATAGTGGGCTTTGCCCTGGGCAAAATTGTCCAGTACACGGGCCTTGGCAAGCGCATAGCCCTGACGTGCATTGTGCGCATGGGCGGCAGCTTTTCGGGAGCTTTGGCAGGATTTACGCTTGGCGCCTGCATAGTCTCGCCCTTTGTGCCGTCCATCATGGGCAAGGCTGCCATCTTCATGGCCATCGCCATCTCATTGTGCGAAGCCCTGGATTTTAAGGCAGGGTCCAGGGAGGCAACGGCCATTGTGCTTGGCACCTGCATAGCTGTGGGATCCACCAAGCTGGCCTACCTGACCGGCGCTGGCGACCTCGTCATGGGCATGGCCCTGGTGGACAAGGTCATAGGCACGCATACAAGCTGGTTTGAATACGCAAAATACAACTTCCCGCCGGCCATGATCTATACGGCCTTAAGCCTTCTGCTGGTACTGCTTGTTCTGCGCAGCTCTGCGGGCAAGGAGACGCTCAAGAAGGTCGCCCATGAAAAGTATGCGGAGCTGGGGCCAGTCAGCAGTGAAGAAATGCGTGCCGGCATCCTGTTTGTGCTGATGCTGGTCATGCTGGCTACAGAAAACTTCCATCACTTGAGCTCAGGCCATACCATGGTCATTATCCTGGCCCTGGCCTTTCTGCCTGGCATAAGCCTCATGGACAACAAGAAGCTTGGGTCTGTCAACTTTGCTCCCCTCTTCTTTATCATGGGCTGCATGAGCATTGGTGCAGCAGGCGGCTTTCTCAAGGTGACGCAGTGGCTGGCAGCCCAGGTCATGCCCCTCTTCTCTGACTCCGGCGTGACTACGGCCTCCACCTGCTCCTATGGCGTAGGTGTTGCCCTGAACTTCCTGCTTACACCCCTGGCTGCCACCTCTACGCTGTCTGTGCCCATTGCCGAACTGGCCACACAGCTTGGCATGGATCCGCGCCTTTTGTACTTCTCATTCCAGTACGGCCTGGACAACCTCATCTTCCCTTATGAATATGCGCTCTACCTCTTCTTCTACAGCTCGGGCTATATCAATTTCAAGGACATGGCCCTGGTCATGTTCCTGCGCATCATCATGAGCGGCATCTTCATAGCCCTTATTGCCGTGCCCTGGTGGCGCCTCATGCTTGGCTGCTGACCGATATACAGGGACCGGCTGATCCCGCAAGGAGAATTTCATGGGTATCACACTATATACTGCACCTGACTGCATCCGCTGCCGCATCGTCAAGGCCTATCTGCATGACCATGACATGCCCTATGATACCGTTGACTTCAAGGCGGATGCCCAGGCTTTCAACACCTTCTACCGTGCCAACCGCAAGGCCATCTACCGCAATCCCGAAGGCGTGGAGTTTCCGCTCTTTGATGACGGGAATGCTATAAAGCAGGGATCCGGCGAAGTGACGGCCTATCTGCTTTCCGGCCATGAAATGGAGTGCTGCGTGACCCGCAGCGACATGCTGCACGGAAAAATCTCAGGCCTCTATCCCTCGCAGTGCCCCGATGCCCAGGACGACAATTTTGTCACCCTGGTAACCTATCTCAGCAACGGCGGGCTTGAAGTATGGCTGCAGTCGGACGGGCGCAAGCCTGGCCTGCTGAAAAGGCTCCTGGACATTAAGAATGTCCACGTCATTCTCAATGTGGCGGGAGGACCTGAGCTTGCCACTGAGATCTTTGGCGGTGCCCCGGCTAAGGAAGAGCTTGCCGAAAGCTTGCAGCTCGTGCTGGGAACAAATGACGGGCAGGTGCGCTTCCTGGCCATGCCCAAGAAGTCCGGAGACGGCTGGTGCTGGGCAGAGCCTGCTGATGCGCAGGCTGCCGCAAAGATGGTTGCCGATGCTGCCGGCAAGCCGACCATACCCTTTGGGATTATGTGTGCCACAAAGGAAATGCCGCTGGATTTGCACGGACTTGAGCCTCTGGGAGAGCAGCAGTTGCTTCCCTACCGCCAGGCGGTGCGCAGGCATCTTTTCAAGGCCGACATCGTCAAGGGGTAGACAGCGGAACAAACAGATATGAAAAGCCCGCAGCTGGCGTATGCCGGATGCGGGCTTTTGCTTTGTGTCGAAAATTTAGCGGCAGTTGAACAGAGGCTTAGAACGGTGTACTGTCTGGTTGTGTGTTAATTTTGCAACTACAGGAGGCAGCCATGACCAAGGAAACAACTATTGACGTTACAGAGCGTCCGTTTGCCTTCCAGGACCTTATGAACCTTAACGCTCCGTGGCGGGAAGTGCTGTCTCTTGGAAGAAAACAGGCGTACAAAAAAGGACAGCAGGTGGGCATGGGGCCATACCTGTACTATCTGGACAGCGGCAAGATACGCCTCTCTCACATAAGCTTGCAGGGGCTGGAAAAGATACTGTGGTACCTGCATCCCGGCTCAATCTTTGGAGAAACCCCATTCTTTGACCAGATGCCCTCTGCCGGCTACTTCTATTGCTCAACCGACTGCGTGGTTTACAGTTTTTCTCACGAAGTAGTGGAAAAACTGTCCCAGAGCAGGCCGGACCTTATCCTGGACCTGTGCCATTCGATGGCCAGGAAAATGCGTGCCCTGTCGGACCAGGCATCGTCCCTCTTTTTGGACAGCCTGAAGGTGCGCACTGTGCGGTTTCTCGCCCAGCATGTGGTACAGGGTACAGATCCGATGCTGGTGGATCTGGGGATTACCAAGCAGGAACTGGCTGCCCTGCTGGGAGTGCACAGAATATCGCTGTACAAGATACTCAAGGATTACGAGGATGCAGGTGTTTTGAGCCCGTTCCACGGAAGCAAGGTGACCATCCTGAAACCGGAGGCTTTTTTCCAGGCTATCTCGGGACTGCAATAGCTTGATTTTGCGCTCTATTTTGGGGATGTGGCAAATTGTGCAAGCGGCGCTTGCACAATTTGCGTTAAGACAATGGATTTAATCCACGCCCCCACGTGGGGGGCGACCAAATTTATTGTACCTTATGGGATGTACCGGATGGTTTCAATCCACGCCCCTCATGCGTTTCAATCCACGCCCCTCATGCGTTTCAATCCACGCCCCTCGCGTGAGGAGCGACTGTGTATTTACTATGCCTTCAGTAAGGGGAATGCAAGTATAGCTCTTGCATTCCCCTATTTTATGCGATTCTGAATATCCTCTATGGAAGGCAATTGCTTTTCCAGCTCCTCCGGCAGGTTGCTTGTAATTCGGTACTCGCTCACGCCGATAGGTTTGGAAATATCCCTGAGTGAGTATTCAGCAACGACGTTGTCTTTGCTCTTGCATAGCAAAAGGCCAATAGACGGATTATCACCTTCTTTTTTGAGGATGTCATCCACTGCAGAGAGGTAGAAATTCAGTTTGCCTGCGTACTCGGGGACAAATTCACCGGTTTTTAGCTCGATAACCACGTAGCAACGCAAATTTAGATTGTAAAAAAGTAGATCAATATAAAAATCTTTTTCTCCAACCTTGAGATGATACTGATTGCCAAGGAAAGCAAAACCTGTACCAAGTTCAAGAAGCAGTTTTGTCACATCCCTGACCAGGGCCTGCTCTATATCACGTTCGAGCATGTCTTTCCTGAAAGAGACAAAGTCGAATATATATGGGTCCTTCATGGCCTGCACAGCTAGTTCGCTCTGCGGTGACGGGAGACGGAGGTCAAAATTTGATACCTTGCAGGCAACAGCCTGACGTTGGTACAGGCCGCTTTCTATCTGATGCACTAGGACATTGCGAGACCAGCCGTTCAGAGCCGCTTCTTTTGCGTACCAAATATGTTGCTCGGCTGTTTTTACTTTTTCTAGCAAGGCAATATGATGATACCAGGTAATTTGTGCAAGCGCCGCTTGCACAATTTCACGTTCGGGAAAGCGTGTGGCAAATTTTGCCATATATTGCAGATTACGAACGGAATACCCTTTGCATTCCGGGAAGGAAATCCGGATGTCTGTAGCAAGGTTGTCGATGAATTTATTGCCCCATGATTTATGCTCATTAATAATGCAGCCAATGTCGTAATAGAGCAACAGCATGTCT
>CAVJEZ010000130.1:3215-6020 GCA_963648625.1 Odoribacter splanchnicus | reverse complement strand
GAATATATCCCAGCCGCTGAGGAATGCTCTTCAGTTTCATACTGTCAGAATATCTTGGGGCTACTTGACGTTAAAACGAACAACAGCCTTGAAGCCAGGCTTCATTTCCAAATCGGGATTGGGAATCGTCAGTTCCACATTGAAGTAGGAAGCTTCAGATACCCCCATCTGATTGGAGAGCCATGAAATTCTCGTAATACTGGCTGTAAAATTTTTATTATTCAGGGATGGTATTTCTACAGTAGCCGTATCGCCTACTTTGAGAGAAGTCACTTCAGATTCATAGACAGGAACCTGGATGAGCATGGGATCCATCTTGCCGATGGTAACCGGCGTTGCTCCCGCAGAAAAAAGCTCCCCGGGATTCATGTTGGGATCAATGAAAAGCACATATCCGTCTATAGGGGATTTAATATAGAGGTATTCAGGAAGTTTTGCGCCTTCCTTGATTTCAGTTCCGAAATACCCGCTCAGATCTTTCAGGCGCAAGGCAAATTCATCCTGAGCCTTCTTTATGGATTTCTCAAGAAGTTCTATCTTTTCCTGAAGAGCGTCCACTTCAAACTGCTGGCGGCCCGCAGCCTGGCTGGACCCGAGTCC
Source organism: Odoribacter splanchnicus (assembly GCA_963648625.1). Classification (GTDB taxonomy): domain Bacteria; phylum Desulfobacterota; class Desulfovibrionia; order Desulfovibrionales; family Desulfovibrionaceae; genus Desulfovibrio. The sequence continues at coordinate 5,420 of CAVJEZ010000130.1, read as the reverse complement.
GCTGGAGGCAAGGGAACGGGCCCTGGATGACTGGGCCTTGGCCTGGCTGAGCTGACGGCTCAAATCCAGCACCTGTGACCTCAGGGAGTCAGTATTGGAACCCTGATTAACCTCTTTTTGCAGAGAGCGTCTGGCACTGCCCTGCAGCACATAGCGGAAGACAGGCTGTCCTTTCTTCACATGTTCACCGGGCTTTACCATGACCTGATCCACGATACCGTTAAAATGGGCACCCGGCCTGCGGGTCATCGTGGCTTTTATCTTGCCGGTGAGGATAATCGTTTCAGCGGCATTTGTCTGTGCACAAGAGAAAAATACAGCAACAAGGGCAAATACCATACAACGCAAGATAAAGTTTTTCATCATTATCTCATCCATCGGCTCATATTTCCCGTATAATACAGAAAAAATATGCCGCCTCCGTATACCTTGCAAAAAAGCCGGGAACAGAGGTCTCGGCTTTAATTCATATTCAGATTATGCCTTATCAGGGCCGACCGGTGCGCAGCTTTCTGCATCCGGCCCGCATAACAAGGATTTCAATACCCGCCCGGAACTACATCTGGGGAGAGACATTCAAATCGCCATTTTTGTCCTGTTCAGGCAGTTTCATAGGCGTGGCATGACCAATAGGCCTGTTTACAGCCTTGTCATCTTTTGCCTCGGACTTAGCCTCCGGGAAAACAGGCTCGTCTCCGTCATCTACATGGGGAGGCAGAGCTCCGTTGGCAGGGGAAGCTACATCATTGCCACCGACAAGCTCGCTCATTTCCTTGTCAGGCAGGCCCAGGAACCGTCTTTCCAGCTTGCCGGACACATACATCCAGTTAAGCTGAGCCAGACGATACTGAAGCTCGGTATCAATATACGATATCTGGGCTTCAACCATTTGTCCCTGGCGTTCCGCGACCAGTGGCAGCTGCTCAAGGCCGCTTTCAAAAGCAATCCTGGCCTCATCATACTGCATTTCGGCAGTCTTATATCTGTTTGCAGCAAGTTTCAGGTTTGTCATAGCCAGGGACACGCCCTGTTCAGCCTGCAGCCACAGATTCTGATAGTCGAAACGCTTCTGGGCAACGGAATGGAAAGCCTTTGCCTTGGTCATACGGGCTGACTGCACACCGCGGTAACGGCGTCCCCAGTCAATAAGCGGGAAGTCAAAGGTTACGTGTGCAAACTGGTCATTAGGACCGCTTGCCGGCTGCGACTGTCCTCGCCCGGGATTCATATTAACGGCAACGCTAATCCTGGGGAAATATTGTGCCCAGGCAAGCATGATATTATAGTCAGCAAGTTTAAGCTGGGTGCGCAGCAGCAAATTGTCTTCGGATTCCAGCCAGCTGTTTTCCCAGCGCAGCTTCTTGCCGTCAAAACCCTTCAAGATGTCTTCGGACTTGCTTACATCAATATTAAACTTCTGATTTGGATCAACGCCTGCAATAACTTTGAGCTTGGTACGCTGAATGGTCTCTTCCATCTCAGCCTTTTCAATGCCCAGTTCCGTTTCCCGCTCATGCTGTTTGGCAAAACTGACTGCCGAGCCCTGTTTGCCGTCTACAGACTCAACCTTCTGCCAGTATTCTGTCATTTCCCTGGCTACAGGCAAAAGCGAACGCTTTGCTTCCAGGCTCTTCTGCTGGGCCTGAAGCTTAAGATATGCCTGGGCAATCTCATAAATAGCCTTTGCTACTGCCTTCCTGTGCGTAGAAATGGCTATGCCTGTCATCATGGACTGGGCCTTGATCTCGAAATAGGTAGCAACCGGGTTGGGGAACGGAGCATAAAAGCCTATTTCATACTGCGGACGGCCATATTCTCCGTCCACATCCTTGGCATCGCTGTTATAGTTGGTGATATTCTGGCTTACATGCAGGGTAAGATGCGGTTCAGGCAGGAACTTCCAAATGGCAGAAGTAGTATCCAGGCGCTTGATTTCAATATTAACAACGCTGTTAATCAGGGCAGGCGACTGCTGGAGGGTAAGATAAACACAGTCATCAAAACCGAATTTTTTGTCCGGCTGATAAAGTGACGGCACAGCAGCCTCATATTTTGACTTGTTTTCAATGGGGATGCCTGGTGCTTCCTGCAGCCAGTGCTTGGCCGGCAGTTCAGGCGAGGACATGCCTGCCTTATTTGAAGTGCAGCCTCCTGCCATAAGCATAATCAGGGCAAGTGCTGCGGGAACAGTGCCTAAAGATGTAT
>CAVJEZ010000130.1:0-3116 GCA_963648625.1 Odoribacter splanchnicus | reverse complement strand
ACAGCCAGCAGGCACTGCCCGCCGGCATTGGTTACCTGCGCATCATAGCGCAGCACCCTGTCCTGATCCCAGCTGCGCTTAAGGCTTAAAGCAAACGGTCCCTCACACGGCTCCCCGAAACGGACAAAGCCAATCAGGCCCGGAACCGCTTCACACGAGGTACTGGGGACATCAATGCTCCTTGCCAGAGCGACAGCCTGAAGTATGGCCTCCAATGCGCAGTTATACTGCCGTACAGAGCCTAAAAAGCCTTCCTGGGGATCTGAACAGATTTTTTTATTATAGGCAGAAATATTGCTAAGGGCAAGGAATGTCTCATTGGCAAGAGTGGCCGCAAGCATGTGCCCCTGGCAGAGAGAAGCCGCGGACAGGAAACGTCGCCCATGCCCTATGCCGGCTGCCTGGTAGAAACCTGCTACATCAATGCTTTCACCTTCCTGCATGACGGGTTCCTGCCACAGCCTTTCTACCTGCCGCTGATGGCCTGCCAAAACGACACAGCTCTCGCAAAGAGGTCCGTAGTGATACGTGGTGCGCCCCAGCCTGTTCATGTCACGCAGGCTGGTCTGCACACGGCAAAAACGATTCATGCCGCCGTCGTTTTTCAGCCAGGGGCGGATATCCGTTGTCAATTGTGCTTCGCGCACAAGCCCTTTGCGCAGTCCGCCAGCGGCCTGTATGCGGATATCGCTCATGCCAATGCAGCAAAGGCCCGGGGAAGCGAGAAGGCCTGCTTCGCACTGTGCCTCAAGAACCATCGACAGGGGCAGTGGCATCCATTCCTCTGCATCCTTTGGAAGATCGAGCAGGGAAGGATATGCCTCAGGTGAAAACTGCGCTTCCCACAAAGTGCCCTGAGACCGCCTGGCGGGCATATTTTTCCTCTCGGGAAAGACCATGGCGGAAATATCGGCATTATCCTGCAACGGATGTTCCAGCAGGCCGGCCTGTTCATCCGGAAGCCAGTGTACTGTTCCTCTTCTGTCTGAGCGAAGTTCCCTCAAAAGCAAATCGCCGCACTGCAAAGCCGTTGTCCCGTCAGCCAGGGACGAATGCAGGACAATGTGCAGTATATGCTCCTTCTTTTCGTCCAGCAGATGCCGGACGGCTTCATCAGGCTCAGATTCTGAACTGTCAAAAAGTACAATCAGGGGACTGTTTCCTTCAGAGGGAATTTTCTGGATGAGTTCCTGAATACCCTGAGCCTTTTTCGCATCAGGCACACCCTGCCACAGGACAAGCGCCGGCGCATCATCCGAATCTGTCCCAGGTCTGTTATCAGTAACTGTTGAGCCCATGCGCCCGATTTCGGCTTTTGTGGCAGCCAGATTTTCACCGACTATGAAACGAAGATGCAGTGAGGCCAGGGAGCAGACCAGCCTGGCACACAGTTCATCGTCTTCACCGTGAACAATAACGGATGAAAAAGACAGGGACGGTCTGGAAGGATCTTCTGCAAGCTCGGCATAACTGCCTTCCTCCCTGCCCGGAAGACAGCGGGCAAGGAAGGGCCGCTGCACCATGGCACCAAGAGCCGCATGCGAAGCAGTCTTTTCATCCTGTACTGCATCGCCGCTGAAGACTTTTTCCAGATCGGCAATAGTTGATACATTGAGAAGATCTTCAAATGCCACTTCCACGCCAAGGGTCTTTTGAGCTTCGTCAATAAGGGACGGGAAGTAGCTTGAACGCAGATTCAGATCAAAACGCAGGTTCATGGACCCGTGCAGGCTGTCAGCCGGCATGCCGCTGGCTTTTGCCAGCAGTTCCCTGATCTCGGGGATGCCGATATTTTCCGTTTTGTCTTCTGCTGCCCTGTCTACCTCTGTCTCCTGCAATGGAGGGCGGGGGCCGGCTTCAGGCATAGGCTGCCAGTCCTTTGCTGCCTGGACAATGCATTTGTGGCTCAGCAGGCCCTGCGAGTACAGCCTGGCCAGGGCCAGGCGCATGCTGTCACGTTCCCTTCCGCGCAGGCTTGCAGACTGGCAGGAAGCCTCCGGACTGATGGCTGACACCAGGCCGCACAAGGTATCCTGCGGCCCAAGTTCCAGAAAATGCCTGATGCCGCGCTGTTCAATGATCCCTTTGACACACGGAAGCCAGTTCACAGTCTGCTCGTCCAGATCCATAATGGCAGAACATATGCCTTCCTGAGTCCTGGGGTAGTCATCGCCTGTCACACAGCTGACCAGAGGCCGTTCAGACGGGTACATGTCCAGCATGTTCAGGCGGCGCAAATCCATATCCCTTAAAACCCGCATGCTGGGATGATGGAAGGCCATGGCGATATTGAGAATAACTGCAGGAATACGCTGCTTGCGCAGATATTTGCGTGCTTCCTGCAATGTTTCCCTTGGACCCGATACAATAAACTGCTCGGGAGTGTTGTAGTTGGATATGTAAATGTCAGGCCATTGCTGCTGCAGGTTTTTGATGACATCCAATCCGGCATACACGCCCATCATGCCTGTTTCGCGGCGGGACCTGGCTTCCAGTTCCGAGACGTGCCTGGACCTTGTCTCCAGGATGTACCAGCAGGTTTCAGGAGAGTAGACACCTGCCAGGCAGAGCGCAATAAGCTCGCCCAGTGAATGCCCGCAAATGCAGGATGGATTCAGGCCTCTGGCAAGAAAGACGCTCCACTGTGCATATTCAACCAGGAAAAGATAGGGCTGGGCCCACTGTGTCAATCCTATGGTTTCCACGTCAGGCTCATCCATCAGGGCAAGGACGTCCCAGTTGGTGCAGGCAGCCAGCCTGTCCATGGCAGCTCTGGCCTCGGGGAAATAATCGTAGAGCTCACGCCCCATGCCTGGCCAGATAGACCCCTGGCCGCAGCACATCACGCACAAAGGAGGTGTTTTGTCCTGTTCTTTTGCAAGGAAAATCCCGTTTTCTGCAAGGCTTCTCAGTTCGTCTTCGCCAGGCAGCACAGTCAGAGGTAGTTGTTTTTCCCAGCCGTCACTGACTGCTCCCATATGCCAGCGTCCGTCTGTCTGCATAAATTCCGTATACCAGACCTGATCCAGAGACACACAGCTGCGCAAACCTGGCTTTTGCGTACCATCTGCCACCTTACTCTCCATCGGGGATCCTCCTTATGGTCCTTGAAAGAT
>CAVJEZ010000129.1:0-6114 GCA_963648625.1 Odoribacter splanchnicus | reverse complement strand
CAGCCTTGCTACGCCCATCCAGCTGGTGAGGCCTATGACGACCATGATGTTGGTGAGGCTGGGCTCAAGGAAGGCCACGACTGCCAGGATAAGGAAAAAAGACGGAAAGCAGAGCATGACGTCCACAAAGCGCATGACAAGCTCGTCGCAAAGCCCCCTGAAATAGCCGCTGACAAGGCCTAAGAAGGCTCCGATGCTGATGCTGATGCCAACTGCCACAAAGCCTACCCACAATGATACCCTGCCGCCATAGAGCAGCCTTGAGAGGACGTCGCGCCCCAGTCTGTCCGTGCCTAAGGGGAATGCCTCGCAGGGTGCAAGGAAGATGCTGTCAAGATGCAGCTCGTTTGGATCATACGGGGCAATGAACGGCGCAAACAGGGCGCAGAAGGACATGCTTAAGACAAGTACAAGCCCCAGGATGAGCATGAAGTTGCGGGAAAGCAGGTGGCTGAATCTGTAGAATGTCATGCCTGCCTCCCTACCTTGATCCCGCTGTCCTGATGCGCGGATCAGCAAAGCTGTAGCACATGTCGGCCAGGACGTTGCCTGCCAGTGTCAGCACGGCACCAAGGACCAGGTTGCCCATGATGAGCGGGTAGTCCCTGGCCATGACTGCGGCATAGAAGAGCTGTCCTAAGCCTGGCAGGGCAAAGATGCTTTCAATAATGACGGATCCACCTATGAGGCCAGGCACTGACAGGCCTAAAAGAGTGATGAGCGGCAAAAGCGCATTGCGCATACCGTGCTTCCAGATAACAGTTGTGCCTGAGAGGCCCTTGGCCCTGGCTGTCAGCATGTAGTCCTGTTCCAGCACCTCAAGCATGCAGGCCCGCATGTAGCGCGACATGCCGGCAAGGCTTCCGAAGGTGTAGACTGCGACCGGCAGTATGAGGTGCGATGAGACGTCGCATATTTTCTGCCAGGCGCCCATGTGCTCAAAGCCTAAGGACGTCAGGCCGGACATGGGCAGCCAGCCCAGGTCAATGCCGAAAATCATCATCAGGATCAGGGCCAGCCAGAAGGAAGGCATGGCAAAGCCGACAAAGACCAGGATGGTGAGCAGCCTGTCCCCTATGCCGCCCCTGTGCACGGCTGAATAGACGCCGCAGGGAATGGCGATGACAAGCGTCAGCACAAGGGAGGCCACGTTCATGCCTATGGTCAGGGGCAGCCTTTCTAAGATCTTGTCCATGACGGGCCTCGCATCGGCAGACATGGAGACGCCGAAGTCAAGGCGGACAAGATGCCAGACCCAGTCCAGGTACTGCTTCCAGAGCGGCTGGTTCAGCCCGTAGATTTCCTCAAGTCGGTGCCGTGCCGCCTCGCCTGCCAGCGGGTTCAGCGTCGTTTCCATGTCGGTCGGCGAACCGGGTGCGAGATGGATGACGACAAAGCTGATAATGGTAATGCCCCAGAATACCAGGAGCATCCACAGCGCCTTGCGCAGGAAGCGTCCTGGCTTGAAATGTTTTTTTGCGGGGCCCGGTGCAGATGAACCAGACGGTACAGACTGTGCAGGCATAGCGAACCTTGGGAAGAACAGAAGAAAAAGCTTAAGTTAAGGCTATTCGGCCTTTGTCCAGGCCCTGATGGCCTGGGTTTCCTGCTGCCAGGCAGCCTCGTCCAGGCGGATTTTCAGGAAGGCGCTGTACATGGCGTCCATCATGTCCGTGGCCATTTCAATCAGGGCAATTTTTTCCAGGGTTACGGCATCAGGATCGTCGTCCTCGCCATCCTGTTCCACCTTGGGCGTCTTGAGGGAGCTCAGGCTGAAGTCCTCGGCTTTGAGGACGACAGCAAAATCGAGCTCGTCCTTGCTCAGGTGCAGAAGGCAGCGGGTCACTTTTTTGCCGGTGGAAAGGCCGACCCTTGCCTCGCGCAAGGGGGAGGTGGCTCCGGTGACAGCGGCGCTCTCATGGGTTTCGCCCATGCCGCCTTCGACTGTCATGCGCTGCTCAAGCGAGACGGCAAAGCCGTCGCCGTTTTTGGTTACAAAGGCTTCGGGAGAGGTATCGCTGCGATACCAGAGCCAGGTCAGGAATTCCTGTCCGAGGATGTTGTCAGGGGTATTGGGATCAGAGCTCATATGCGTCACCTTGTATTTTTGTCAGCTAGTTGAAGTCAGTCGGCTGGATAAGCGAGATGGCGTCCATCTTGTCGTCTCCGAGCAGGGAGACAGCCAGGGCTGACGGCGTGAGCTGCTGTATGTGCAGGTTGAAGGTATCCATAAAGAGCTGCATAAACATCTCGATTACGGAATTCTGCACCGATGCCAGCCATATCTCGTTGCTGACAGTGTTCCAGATGACATTGAACTCGGCAGGAACCGGCAGGAAGCGCTGGCGCAGGCGCAGCGTCACCTGTTCCTTGATCTCTTTCTTCCGGTCCTTTGAAATGTACTTCTTGCCCTGGGCAAGATTGGCCAGCTTTTCCTTTTTCAGGGCAATGGTGAGGTGCTTCTTGATGACGCCTGCCGGGATGCGCCTGGTGTCTATGCGCATGGAAAAGGCAAGATAGGTGCCCTTGTGCGGCGGTGCAGTGACCCACTCTGTATCCAGATAGTCGTCAAAGCAGACCCAGCCCTTGGACTGCATCTCGGGCAGTTCGTCGATATCTATAATGCAGGCCTTTTTGAGCAGGTCCGGAATCTGGGACCACAGCTCACCGGGTACGGGATCTACCAGGGAGAAGCGGGTAAAACTGCACGATGAGTTGAGAAACCCCATGTTCTTCCTCCATTGCTCAGGCGTCCTGCCCCAGGACAGCGCAAAGTCTCAATGTTGCAGGCAGGCAGGAGCAGGGCACGCTTTTTTGTTTTTTGCCGGAAAAAAGGGAAGGTGCCCGGGGCGTTTAAAGCAGAAGCTTTTGGACCCGGGCACTCTCTTTTGGTACAGAAAGCTAGATGCGGGCAACGCCGCTGGCACGGGCGGCATCGGCAACGGCCTTTGCCACGGCGTCCTTGACCCTGGGATCAAAGGCTGCAGGCAGAATGTAGTCTGCATTGAGCTCGGAATCGCTCACTAGGCTGGCCAGGGCATGGGCTGCTGCAATTTTCATCTCGTCATTGATATCCGAGGCACGTACATCAAGGGCGCCCCTGAAGATGCCGGGGAAGGCCAGCACGTTGTTCACCTGGTTGGGATAGTCGCTTCTGCCGGTGGAGACGACGGCAGCGCCGCCGGCCTTGGCTTCGTCGGGGTAGATTTCGGGAACGGGATTGGCGCAGGCAAAGATGATGGCATCCTTGTTCATGGTGGCCACCATGTCCTTGGTCAGAAGGCCTGCGGCTGACACGCCGATAAAGACGTCTGCACCGCACAGAACCTCTGCCAGCGTGCCTTTTTCCTTATTCTGGTTGGTGATGGCGGCAATCTCTTCCTTGATGGGATTTAAGCCCTCGCGGCCTTCGTAAATGGCACCCTTGCGGTCAGTCATGATGACGTTCTTAAGGCCCATGCTCATGAGCAGGCGGATAATGGCTATGCCGGCTGCACCGGCTCCGGACGTCACAATCTTCACGTCCTCGATGCGCTTGCCCACGAGCTTGAGGGCATTGAGCACGCCGGCCAGGGTAATGACGGCCGTGCCATGCTGGTCGTCGTGGAAGATGGGAATGTCGCAGCGTTCCTTCAGCTTCTTCTCAATCTCAAAGCAGCGGGGGGCTGCAATGTCTTCCAGGTTGACTCCGCCAAAGGAGCCGGCAAGCAGGGCGATGGTGTTGACGATTTCGTCAACATTCTTGCTGCGCACGCAGAGGGGGATTGCATCAACGCCGCCGAAGGCCTTGAAGAGGAGGCATTTGCCTTCCATGACAGGCATGCCGGCTTCGGGACCGATGTCGCCAAGGCCGAGGACGGCAGTGCCGTCAGTGACAACGGCGACCGTATTCCAGCGGCGTGTCAGCTCGTAGCTCTTGTTTACGTCCTTCTGGATTTCAAGGCAGGGCGTGGCAACGCCAGGCGTGTAGGCCAGAGAAAGGGCTTCATTGCTGTCCACGGCTACACGGGGCGTAATTTCAATTTTGCCCTTGAGCTTTTGATGCAGTGCCAAAGACTGTGCGGCGTAATCCATTGTATGTATCCCTCCGGTATAGGCGGCATTTGTTCCGGTATACATTATATAAATGCGTACCTGCAAAGGGACAGGCAAAGCCTGTCTCAGACCTAAGGCTCATTACGCCATTCATGCCCAAATAGCAACAATGGCAGGTATCAGGCATAGTTACGGAAGAGGCCATGACAGCCGGCAACAGGGATGAAAGGCCTTGATGCCAGGGGCACGGTAACATAGCAAAAAACTATCTTGACAAAGACGCTAATCCGGTAAAAAAGGGGGAAAATCAGACTCCGTACATCCTGCTTAAACAACTTCTGTATTAGTTAGAAGGAGGCTTTATGCTGAAGAGACTTTTGTGTACTGTTTTCCTGGCGGTATTTTGCCTGGGGAACGTTGTTGCCTATGCTGCTTCTGACGAAGCGATCGCCAAAAAACTGGAAAGCTCATTGCGTCAGGAATTAACCGGCTGGATACACGAAACTGTCCGTCAGGAGTGCAGGCAGGCCGGATTTGATGTGCCAAGGAAGATCGTTATTCATGTGGCCGGCTATAACCGTGAAATGTGCGGTATTTCCCTGGAATTTTCGTCATATGTGCCAGAAGAGCCAGTAAAGAGAATGGCCAGGCACATGGCAGCAACTGCTGCGGATATATTGAGAGACAATGGCTGGTGTCCCGACGGAATGCTGGTAATGGTGATGCCAAGTGAATTTGGGCATGGCGTAAAGCCTTATGACGGGCAGTTTGTTTTAAATGTCAGGGGCAAGTATCAGTTCAAGACTATGCCAAAAGAAGACATAATACCCATGTTTGACCGTATGAGTGAATAGATATCATTTTGTTATCAAAGATAAAGTAAATGATGCTTAACTTTTCAGGAGGCTGTATGCTGAAAAGACTGTTGTGTGCTGTATTTCTGGCTGTGTTTTGCTTTGGGAATGCTGCCTATGCTATTTCAAACGATGCTATGAAGAATAAACTGCAAAGCACATTACGTAAGGATTTAACCGGCTGGATACTCGAAACAGCCCGTAAAGACTGCAGGCAGGCCGGACTTAATGCACCCCGGAATGTATCTATTGCAGTGGAAGCCTTTAACGGCGAACTTTGTCTTATATCCTTCCATTTATCGTCATACGTGCCAGCAGAAGCTGTAGGGAAAATTGCCAGGTTTGTGGGAACTAATGCTGCGACCATACTAAAAGTAAATGGCAGGTGTTCCGATGGGTTGATGATTTTGGTGCTGCCAGGTTATGGGTCTGATGGTGAAATTTACGACACGCAGGCAGTTCTAAACGAAAAGGGCGATCTTCGATATTGGACTGTCCCCAAAGACGACTTATTAAAGGGTCTTGAGGAGGCTGAGAAGGCGTATCAAAAGAGCCAGCGGTAGTAACCATGGTCTCCGAATGTCCTTAAACTGTTTTTTTCTGTACTTGGAGATGAGCACAATGTGGTCTGGCATCTTGGCAGATGGGGACCTCTTGAGATTGACGTGTATTATTTTTCTGGTGACAAAAAAACTTCCTCTGAAGAGGACCGAATGTCATTAGGTAGAATTTTTACAGCGCAGTTAATTCTACAAGCTGCGCTGTAAAAATATTGTACTATCAAATAGTTACAAAGAAATGCCTGGCAATCATCTGCTCCCATGACTGTCGCAGCAAAACGGAGCATTGATTTTATCGTTCGCATATGAGAATAATACCTGACCTGTAGTCCTCCATACTTTCCCCTTGCTGACATGGCAGATTTGTTGGAGAGATGTACTGGATTTGTATTGTTTCTCTAATAATTTAATTTTTTTGATATGTTAGATAAAATAGCTGCCCCCCCCATACAGGAAAAATGCAATAAAAACAATAGGTTAGAGCATTGCTCTTCCCTAAAATATAAAAAAGTACGGACGAAACTACAGACAATCCTGCATCAGGCAGGCGCTTTTCTGAACGGTAAAAGTCTTGTTGCAGACTGGGCACTTGTGCTTATTCTGGCTGGTGCTTTCTGCTCACTGTATCTTGCGGTGCTGGATATCCAGGTATGGAGGCATGATGC
>CAVJEZ010000128.1:0-6115 GCA_963648625.1 Odoribacter splanchnicus | reverse complement strand
CACCGTCTCCTATATGAACAGGCCTGTCGCGATCCATGCCGGGATCGACAGCACGCCGCTCAACCGGCCATGGCGCATGAAAGTCTGAGTCCGTAATAACAACATCGGGAGCAACCAGCACCCTGCGCCCCAAAACGACAGAGGTTGAGCGGCAGCTGACAGACGTACCCGAGAGTTCGCACCCCTCTCCTATAACAATGCTGGCCTCAGGGCCGAAGGTCCTGAGCCTTAAGGGATGGGACAGGGCACAGGCCGTTGCACGGCGCCACGACGAAACAATGGAAACATTGTCGCCAATTTCTATACGGCTGCCAGGCCAGCGCATCAGGCCGACAGTTCCGTGCACCCTGACATTGCTCCCTGCCTTAATGCCGAACAGCCAGGCTTTCAGGCGGAAGCGCAGCGTTCCCCAGAAGGCCCCCAACACACGCAGGCACTGCCATGAGCCGTAGCTTGCTATGTTGCCCAGAGAGAGGCCCCTTTCCAGTATTTTGCCGATTAGCTGCCGCATTTTGCCTCCCTGTATGAGGCAACCTGCCTGCGCAGGCGGCAGACGCCGCACAAATCATCTGCCGATGTGGGATAGCCGCACTCAGGGCACTCGTGCAGCGTTTCGTCAATGTCGCCTGCCAGGATTTCAAAGCCCTTGCGGCCCCTGTGGATAAAGCCCTGGTAAAAGTCCAGCTTGCGGCCGGGCATGGCATATTCCAGACGCTGCATGACGCCCTTGAGCGTCGTAAAGGAAGCGCCGGTACTGTAGGGACAGGGAGCGATATGGGGCTCAATGCCTGTCAGGAAGGCATAGGTAGCCGTCTCAAATTCTGTCAGCCGCCACAAAGGCTTGACCTTTTTTACAAACCGTCCGTGGGCAGGCAGCATGGGACCGTCAGAGGCAAGATAGGCCTGATCCCAGCGCAGGGTATTGCTGAAAAGGCGTGCCACTTCATCGTCCAGGTTATGTCCGGTACACAATACGGTATACCCATTCTCCATGGCTATCTTGTTGAACCAGTGGCGCTTCAGCTTGCCGCATACAGAACAGATGGGACGCTTGACGGCTTCCTTGACATCGGGAATAGCCAGCCCCTCTTCGGCCAGCTCCTTGACAAGGAGAGGCAGGTTATTGTCATGGCAGAAGCGCTCCACAGTGCTGCGGGCACTGGCAGACGAGTCCGGAATGGCCAGGTCTATAAAAAGGCCCGTGGCATTGTAGCCCTGGCGGACAAGCTCATAGAGCAGGGACAGGCTGTCCTTGCCGCCTGAAATGGCGACAAGCACGTTGTCCTCATGGGTCATGAGCTTTTCCTTTTCTATGCCCCTGGCTACCTGGCGGGAAAAGAATTCAAGAAAGCAGTCCTTGCAAAAGGCAGAATTATGGGCACGCAGCTTGACAACTGCAGCGGCCTTGCAGACAGAACATTTCATGCAAAAAACTCCAGGATAATTGGCGGTTGCCCGCAGTCGTATCAGGACCAGATACCCTGCTTTAAAATACCAAAAAAGGGGGCGCCGCCTTCAGACATGAAGGGAAACGGCGCACCCCGTATAGTTTTCTGCTTTCCGGCGAAAAGCAGTTTTCAGTTAGTCCATAAAGACATTCTTGTTGCGCACGCCCAGCAGATCGCGGCGCACCAGTTCCTCGGCAATCTGTACGGCATTCAGGGCAGCACCCTTGCGGATGTTGTCGGCGCAGATCCACATATTGAGGCCGTTTTCAATGGTCTCGTCCTCCCTGATGCGGCCGACCAGGGTGTCGTCCTGGCCCGCGCAGGTCAGGGGCATGGGGTACAGAAGCTCGCGGGGGTTATCAATCACGCGGACGCCGGGAGCCTGGGAAAGGAGCACGCGGCATTCCTTTGCGGTCATCTTCCTTTCTGTCTCGATATTGACGGATTCACCGTGGCCATAGAAGACGGGCACGCGCACGCAGGTGGCTGTGACGCCGATCTTGTCATCGTGGAACATCTTCCTGGTCTCATTGACCATCTTCATTTCTTCCTTGGTGTAGTCATTTTCCAGGAAGATATCGATATGAGGCAGGAGGTTGAAGGCAATCTGGTACGGATAGGCCTTGGTTTCGATGTCCCTGCCGTTGAAGAGGTCGCGAATCTGCTTTTCAAGCTCGGCAATGCCCTTCTGGCCTGTTCCGGATACAGCCTGGTAGGTGGAAACAACGATGCGCTTGATGCCGACTGTATCGTAAATGGGCTTCAGGGCAACCAGCATCTGGATGGTGGAGCAGTTGGGGTTGGCAATAATGCCGTTATGCCAGGCAAGATCCTCGGGATTCACTTCGGGAACTACCAGGGGGCAGCGGTCGTCCATACGCCAGGCAGCAGAGTTGTCCACGACAACGCAGCCGGCATGGGCAGCAAAGGGAGAGAATTTTGTAGAAGTTGCACCGCCTGCAGAAAAGATAGCGATATCAACACCTTCAAAAGAATCTTCTTTCAATTCACGGACTGTCAGCTGTTTGTCGCCAAACTCCACCTTGCTGCCGGCTGACCGGGAAGAGGCATAGGCAATAACTTCCGTTGCCGGGAAATTGCGCTCATTCAGCGTCTTCAGCATTTCCCTGCCTACGGCACCTGTGGCTCCGCAAACAGCTACTGTCAGTTTATTCATGACTACAGTTCTCCATATCTCAAAATTTCTAAGGTGTGCTCTCCCTGGCAAACAAAACAGACATTCAGAACATCTATCCGGCACACGAGATACTGCAACATCTCCCCATCCTATTAAATCCTATTAATAAGATCGGTAAAGTAGCGTATTATGCAAGGTTGGCATTTTTTGCAAGCATTTTGCCGCCATATGCTGCATACAATAGGCGGTTCTTACGCTACACATGATTTGCATACGGGCTGCACGTTGCATGTCTCTGTTGCAGGCATCAGGGCAGTGCAGGCTGCTGTCCGCTTTTTCCCTCTTCCTTTTTGCCTTTTTCAGGCGGGTGTGACATAGTGACAAAGCCTGATGAGACGATCCGTCACAGTTTCTCAGCGACATATTGTTATATAATGTAGCATCACTTTTTTGCGGCAAAGGGTTACCTATGGTTCCTACCACCAACAGTTGCGAACTCAGCGTTCTTGATCTTGTCCCCTTCGGCCTTGCCGATCCAGTGCACAGATATTTTGCACTCAGGCTGACACCGCCTGAGTGGCCCGACTGGAAGCCCGGCCAGTTCCTCATGCTCCGCCCCGAATCATTCGGGCAGGAGCTGCCATGGGGACGCCCGCTTGGCATCTGCCTCATCCGCCCGCAGCACCTCATCTGCTTCTTCCAGGTAGCAGGACGCGGCACAGAGCGCATGGCAAAGCTTCGTCCCAGGGACAAGGTCCGTGTCTGGGGGCCTCTTGGCAACGGCTTCGCAGTCGAGCCTGACACGCCGACCCTGCTCCTTGCCGGCGGCATGGGCATCGTGCCCTTTATCGGCTATGTCGCAGAACACCCCAAGGCGTGGAACGTCTCCATGCTCTTCGGGCACAGGGATCCCCTTGAATGCTATCCCGTGGACAGCATCAACGAGCACATCCCCGTGGACACGCTGCGTGAAAGCGTTCCCGGCGATCTCGACAACTTCATCTTCACCCTGCAGGAACGCATCAAGGAATATGCCGCCCAGAAGGGACTGATTCTTGCCTGCGGTCCCACGCCGTTCCTTAAGACTGTCCAGGGATTCGCCAGGGAATACGGTGCCCGTGTCCAGCTTTCCCTGGAAAACAAGATGGCATGCGGCGTCGGCGGATGCCTCGGCTGCGTTGTGAAGACAACAGACACCTATCACGATCCCAGCCACCGCAATGCACCCGTGCAGTGCTGCACGCAGGGCCCTGTCTTCTGGGCTGACCAGGTCAGGCTCTGATCCGGTCAGGTCCGGCTTCAGGCCCGGCATTTCCGGCAGCATTACCAACAGCAACTGATTATACGGAGGCGGTACGGCAGAGAACCGGCCGACAGACTCGTGAAACACAACGAACTTGCCGTAACCCTTGCAGGCCCCAGGCACACCCTTTCACTGAAAAATCCCGTTACCACGGCATCGGGCACCTTCGGATACGGCACTGAATTTGCCCCTTACGGCGATCTGACAAGCCTTGGCGGCATTGTCGTCAAGGGCACATCCCTCAAGCCCCGCCATGGCAATCCCTGCCCTCGCATAGCGGAAACACCCTGCGGCATGCTCAATTCCATAGGCCTGCAGAACGACGGACTTGATGTCTTCCGCACCCAGAAGCTGCCTGCCCTGCCCTGGAAGGACGTGCCTGTTATAGTCAACATGTATGCCACGTCCGTGGAAGAATTCGGGATCCTGGCAGCCGAGCTCAACAAGCTTGAGGGCGTGGCAGCACTGGAAGTCAATATCTCCTGCCCCAACGTGAAGGAAGGCGGGGCTGCCTTTGGCGCCGATCCTGCGCAGGCAGCCGCAGTCACAAAGGCAGTGCGTGAAAACGCCCCTGACAAATTCGTCATCATCAAGCTCTCGCCCAATGTGACCAGCATTGCCGGCATCGCCCGCAGTGTCGAGGAGGCAGGGGCAGACTGCATATCCTGCATCAATACGCTCATCGGCATGGCCGTCGATCTGCGCACAAGGAAGTCCAGGCTGGCCAATGTCATAGGCGGCCTCTCCGGCCCCTGCGTAAAGCCGGTGGCACTGCGCTGCGTATGGCAGGTTGTCAATGCAGTCAGCATTCCTGTCATAGGCATAGGAGGCATCAGCACTGCCGAGGATGTCCTTGAATTCATCCTGGTAGGCGCCACTGCCGTCCAGATAGGCACGGCTTCCTTTATGCGTCCTGATGCCGCTTTCAATATCGTTGAGGAACTGCCTCTCGTCATGGCAAAATACGGCATTAAAAACCTGGACGAGATACGCGGCATGCTTGCTCTGGACTAAGGGGATACTTTATGGCCTTGCGCATTACCCCTGTGTCATCATCTGCAGAGCTCAATGACTTTGTCTCCCTGCCCTTCACTGTCTACAGGGACTGTCCGCTGTGGGTGCCCGGGCTCATACGGGATGAGAAGGCTCTTCTGACGCCTGGGCAGCATCCTTTCTGGGAAACGGCCAGGCGAGAGCTTTTTCTGGCGTACAGGGACAATAAGCCCGTTGGGCGCATCGCTGCCATTGTGGACGAAAAGTACAATTCCTATGCAGGCGAGCAGTGCGGCGCCTTCGGCTTTTATGAATGCATGGACGACAACGAAGCGTCCATGGCACTTTTTTCGGCCGCAGCAGGCTGGCTTGCAGAGCAGGGAATGAGCTTCATGCGCGGGCCGCTCAATCCATCCACCAACTATACCTGCGGCCTTCTGGTGGACGGCTATGACGAAAAGCCGGGACTCATGATGCCCTGGCAGCCGCCCTATTACCTTGACCAGTTCAACCTTTTCCATTTCAGGAAGGAACAGGACCTGTTTGCCTATATGGTCTACCGCGACAATGTCGCCCTGACACCGGCCCTGCAAAAGGAGCTGGACAGCCTGAAAAAGCAGGGAACCTTTACCTGCAGACAGTCGCAGAAAGCCACCCTGGCAGAAGACATCAGGATCATGCTTTCCCTCTACAGGGAATCATGGGCAAAGAATTTCTGCTTCTCGCCCCTGTCGGAAAACGAGTCCGAGGCACTGGTAAAGGAGCTTGTTGTCTACCTGGATCCCAGGTTCTTTATCCTTTTCTTCCATGGGGAAGAGCCTGTTGCCGGCATGGTGGCCATGCCCAACTTTAATCCCCTGCTCAGGCGCATGAACGGGCGTCTGGGCCTGCTTACACCCTGGCACTATTTCAGGACCAGGAAGGAACAGAAGGAAGGCTACCGCATCATGCTTTTCGGGGTGCGTGAAAAGTACCGCCTCCTGGGTCTGCCGCTGCTCCTGTTTGACTATATGTTTGAGCAGGCCAAAAGCACGCCTGACTTCAAATGGGTCGAAGGATCCTGGGTGCTTGAAGACAACCATGCCGTCAACGATCTTATTGAAGACTTTGGCGGCAGGCTGACAAAACGCTACCGCCTCTTTCGCAAGGAGCTTATGTGAATTCTGCCAGTATGAACCTTGACCACGTATGCGGTAAGCGCATCCTAGTTACAGGCGGCACAGGCTTTGTGGG
>CAVJEZ010000127.1:0-6115 GCA_963648625.1 Odoribacter splanchnicus | reverse complement strand
GTAGGTTGTGTCGTCTGTCATTACAGGCCTGCCGTTCTCTGAATACAGGACAGAGAACAGAGGCTTGCTGTAAAAGCCGCTTACACCGACTTTGTATCTTGAATACGAGTAACTGCCCACGCCAAACATTGAGAAAGGCGGAGCACCACGGTAAATGGAACTTTTCCTCTTTTCAAAGAGCTCCTTGTTGCTGTTCAGATAGGCCCAGGTCTTGGGCAGTTTTTGCTCAAGAAAGGCAGTTTCCTCACGTGCCTTCTTTTGGGTCACAATCACATATTTTGAAAAGCTGCTGATAACAGGCGCCTTGAACATGCTGCTCTTGATAAGCGGGAACACAATGTCGTCTTCGATGCAGACTGTTTCCTTCCGTCCGTTCTGCAATATTCCGTCTTTCAAAGTCAGTTCCATGACCTTGGAACAGTCATGCTTGACTCCCTGCCGCCATTCAAAGCAACAGTGTCCGTCGAAATCCTCCGTATTGTGCCCCATGCCCTGATGGTCCACCCGGCTGTACAAGCGGCCATTGTCATACCCAAACTGCTTTTTTATTGTCCCCTTGCTTTCAAATGCGCTCTCAAAGTCATAGACAGTGCAGAAATCTGACGAGACTGCCTGTTCTGAAAGCTGGATAACCAGGACACAGGCACTGGCGCTTATTCTGAAAACCTTTGCTGCATCAAAATCCAGCATGTCACAGGAAGAAAAGTGTATGCAGTTTCTCTTCAGCTCCTTAAAAACATTTCTGGCGACAGAGGTCTTGCAGAGCATGGCAATGACGGTATCAGAATCCCTGTACTCATGTACAAGCTGCAAGATCATATACTCGCAGATGTCGAAATTGCCTGCACCAGTTATGGCGTCAATTCCTTTCATCCCCTTGAAATTCGACTTCTGCGGCAGATTGCCGGAACCAAGCACTGACAGCATGCTGCTTGTCGCCCAGGGAGGATTGCCTATAACAAGGACCTGCCTCCTGTCCCGTATCAGTGGCTTTGAGGGGAAGGCAAAGAAATCTGCATTGACAATCTTCACCTTGTCGCTGCTGACTGCATTCCTGCAGGCAGCACAATAGTCAGGATTTATCTCAATGCCGTAGTACTCATTCGCCTCAAAGAGAAGGCTGCCCTTCAGGAAGGCACCAGTACCGCATGTAGGCTCCACGACTGCAGAAGGGGATATGTGGCGGCACTCTTTCAGGTAGAGACAAACCCTTTCTGCAAAGTCGGCAGGTGTCTGGAAATCGCCATATTCCTGTTTGCAGCTCATGCCTGCTGCCCCCTCATCACAAAACCTGCCATTGCCGGCAGGTCCATTGCCTGAATGAATTTTGATGCGTTTCTGGAACGTTTTAAGGCCATCTCTGTCCTGAAAGCCCCTTGCAGTCCGTAAGTCAGCATATCCAGGAAAGGCAATAAAGGAAAACCGGCAGGGCCGCAATGTTGCGGCGATGCCGGTTTCCATGGATTTGGAAATCCCTTAACTGCGCCTGCACAGCAGGCTGCATTCTTTCCTACTTTTTAAGCGGCATGGCATCGGGCCAGAACGTCGATCTTCTTCTGCCTTCGGCATCAAGCCCCCATCCGATAAACCAGCCTATAAGGGATGCGCCAAAGCCCACAAAGAAAGGCGGAATCTGGCTTAATACGGGCCAGGGAAGATGGATAATGGCAAAAGCCGGATGCGTCATCAGGTACCAGCCAAGGCAGACCACAAAGCCTGCGACAGAGCTGGCCCAGGCAGCAATGGTGCTGCGCTTGCCAAAGCGCACCAGGGCTATATAGCTCACCAGGACCGTTGCTCCCACAATGCTCCAGCTCGTGGTGCAAAGCATGGCAATCAGCTCGCCCTTGATCTGGGCACAGCCGCCGCTCAAAAGCACGCAGAAGGCAATGCCGAAAAGCCACATGGCACGGGAGGCCTTGCGTCCGGGCAGGTCCTCGGCAATGGCTGACACGGCAATATGAAAGATGGCGCTTGCCGTTGAGAGGGACGCAGACACAATGGCCAGGACAAAGATATGCAGGCCGGCTTCAGGAAGCAGTGCCTTGACAAGCATGGGCATGACATCGTCGGGGTTATCGACGCCCGGCATGATAAGCTGTGCAAGGCAGCCAAGGTAATAGGCTCCGCCAACCAGCACTGTCAGCACAAGCATGGCCAGCGGCATGATGCGGTCCACCTGCTTTGACGAGGACAGGGCAAAATGGCGCTGAATCATCTGCGGCTGGGCCCAGACAGCAAAAGACGTCACGATAACAAGGGATATGATAAACCAGCCCTGGCCCCCTGAAGACAGGGAGACAAAGCCGCAGTTGGCAGCATCCGTAGGCGCCAGGTCAGCCAGCCTGGACAGTCCCTCGACAGGACCGCCCACGGCCTTGAATACGGCAAAAGCCAGCATGATGATGCCAACTGTCATGACCAGGCCCTGCATGGCCTCTGTATACAGCACGCCGCGCAAGCCGCCCATGAAAACAGTGGCTGCAACAAGCAGGGCCACTACCCAGATGAGCACCCACACAGGCACAGGCAGCACCTGGGCCAGCAGCAGGGCTGCGCCCTTGACGACAGCCGAGGCATACACGCCTAAAAAGACGGCAAAGACAAGGGCCAGGCAGCGGCCGAGCAGCTGGCTTCTGTGCCCTTTTGCCATAAGCTGGGCAGGCGTCCTTGCCTGAAGATTGCGCTGGCAGACACGTGTCGGCCAGGCCAGGAAGCGGTATACAATATAGGTGCCTATCCAGACATTGCCGGCTGCAACCAGAAGCATCTGCAAGCCGTACTTGTAGGCAAGACCGCCAAAGCCAACCAGAGCCACTGCTGAAATATAGGTTGCCACATAGGCCAGGGAAAGGGCTATAAAGCCCACCTTGCCGGAAGTCATGACGTCATGCCCCTGCCCTTTGCGGGACAGGTAGAAGAATACGGCAAAGTAGGCAACCCAGATAGATATGATGGCTATCATTATTTCCCCTTCGGACGCACTAACTGGTAGAGAGAAAGGAAAAAGGAGACAAAGAGTGAAATAATGCCGGCAAGTACGGCAATATCCGCTCTGGCAAGGGTATCCAGCAGGCTCATAAGCAGCGGCTCTCCCAAAAACTGAATGTTTGTGAAAAAATGTGCCCGAAAAACGGACAAAAGAAAGGACGACTGTATGCAAAAGCAACGGTTGAACGCAAGCTCTTTTTGAAAGCGGATCTGCCGGGAACAGGCTCCCGGACTATGAGGATGCCGGACCCTTGCCTAAGCCGGACTTTTGACAGCACTTCACAGCCGTTTGCGTAAAACTGCAAAAATCCTTCACAGACCTCCGGAGACGGCTCTTTTCTACTGATGATTTTTGCGGTTTCCTGCAAAAATCTTTCACAGATCCCCGAAAACTGCTCATTTACACTGGTGATTTTTGCGGTTTCCTGCAAAAATCTTTCACAGGCCCTCAGAAACCGCTCATTTGTACTGGTGCTTTTTGCGGTTTCCTGCAAAAATCTTTCACAGATCCCCGAAAACTGCTCATTTACACTGGTGATTTTTGCGGTTTCCTGCAAAAATCTTTCACAGGCCCTCAGAAACCGCTCATTTGTACTGGTGCTTTTTGCGGTTTCCTGCAAAAATCTTTCACAGATCCCCGAAAACTGCTCATTTACACTGGTGATTTTTGCGGTTTCCTGCAAAAATCTTTCACAGGCCCTCAGAAACCGCTCATTTGTACTGGTGCTTTTTGCGGTTTCCTGCAAAAATCTTTCACAGATCCCCGAAAACTGCTCATTTACACTGGTGATTTTTGCGGTTTCCTGCAAAAATCTTTCACAGGCCCTCAGAAACCGCTCATTTGTACTGGTGCTTTTTGCGGTTTCCTGCAAAAATCTTTCACAGATCCCCGAAAACTGCTCATTTACACTGGTGATTTTTGCGGTTTCCTGCAAAAATCTTTCATAGGCCCTCGGAAACCGCTCATTTGTACTGGTGTTTTTTACGGTTTTCTGCAAAAATCCTTCACAGGGTCCCAGAGACGGCTCTTTTATACCGGTGATTTTTGCGGTTTCCTGCAAAAATCTTTCATAAGAAGGCGCAAATGGAAATCAAACGCGACCAGTACCTGAAAACGCTCATCAGCAAGAAGCATAACGGGCTCATCAAGGTTATTACCGGCATGCGCAGGTGTGGCAAAACCTATCTGATCTTCAAGCTCTTCAAGAAGCATCTCCTGTCAAAGGGGACAGACTCAGAACATATCATCGAAATAGCTTTCGACACCATCGAAAATGATCATCTTCGCGATCCCCATGTACTGTATTCCCATCTAAAGGAAAGAATTCATGACGGCGGGCAGTACTATGTCCTGCTTGACGAAGTGCAGATGCTGGATAAATTCGAGGCTGTCCTGAACAGCCTGATCCGCATGGAAAATGTGGATGTCTATGTAACCGGAAGCAATGCCCGCTTTCTTTCAAAAGATGTCATCACGGAATTCAGCGGACGAGGTGACGAAGTCAGTATGCACCCTCTGAGCTTTGCGGAATTCATGTCGGTCTGGCAGGGAACAAGGGAGCAAGGATGGCAAGAGTACATGCTCTATGGGGGATTACCTCCGGTACTGAACATTGCTGCTCCGGAACAGAAAACTGCCTTTCTGAAAAATCTCTTTGAGGAGACATATATCTCAGATATCGTTAAAAGGCACTCTATCCGCAACAAGGCCGAACTGGAAGAACTTCTGAATATTCTCTCATCTGCCATCGGCTCCCTGACCAATCCGGAAAAGCTGTCCGCCACATTCCAGTCGGTAAAAAAGAAAAAAATCAGCGCCACCACCATCAAACGGTACCTTGACTACTTCTGTGACTCCTTTCTGACAGACAAGGCCATGCGCTATGACGTGAAGGGGAAAAAATACATTTCCACGCCTCTGAAGTATTACTTCACGGATATTGGCCTCAGAAACGCCCGCATGAACTTCAGGCAGATTGAAGAGCCGCACAGCATGGAAAACATTGTCTTCAATGAGCTGAAAATTCGCGGCTTTTCTGTAGATACAGGCGTTGTCACGCAGTATGATTCCAACGAAAAAGGAAACTCCGTCCGCAAACAGCTGGAAATCGACTTTGTGTGCAACAAGGGGTCCAGCCGCTATTATATTCAGTCTGCTTATGCCATTCCCAGCCAGGAAAAGATGGAACAGGAACAGCGCTCACTCATGATGCCCAAAGACTGTTTCAAGCGGATCATCGTCACAAAGGACAGCCCTGTCCCGCACTATAACGAATCCGGCGTGCTGATGATGAACGTCTTTGACTTTCTGCTGAATGCAGACAGCCTGGAATGGTGACTGCCTGCCAGGATCCGTGCATGCTCATGCGCAGGAAAGGCGCTCAGTTTTTTCTTGCCCTGCCATAAAGGACAAGCTAGAGTCAAACATGTTGACAAAATGTTACTTTTTGGTCTCCGCCCTGTACTTCAGGAGACTGAGCCTTCACAAGATGAGGGATACCATGTTCAAACAAGGCATACTTTTGCCGCTTATTGCCATACTGGCTGTCCTCTGCAGCACAACAGCCTCTGCCATGACTGAAGAAGAGGAAGAGGCACGCTATTCAGCCTGCATGAAAAACGCCCTGGATCCGGACTCAAAGCAGGCATGCTGGCAGGAATCCATAGAATTCTGGAACGGCTTGCTGGACGACAACTACGATATAGTCCAAAAGGCATGCAAAAAGCCCCAGAATGAAAATGTCTCAGCAAGCCTGTGCGGGGCAAAGCTTTTCAGCACAAAACGCTCCTGGGAACGCTACAGGGATGAAATGGATACGCTCATCTCCTCTCTCTATG
Source organism: Odoribacter splanchnicus (assembly GCA_963648625.1). Lineage (GTDB taxonomy): Bacteria > Desulfobacterota > Desulfovibrionia > Desulfovibrionales > Desulfovibrionaceae > Desulfovibrio. Next base: position 286 of record CAVJEZ010000127.1, on the reverse strand, counting down.
ACAAGACATCGTCCAAAGCGCAGATTTTACGCTTTATCAGGGAAGCCACCAAAAATCAGGCTCTTGCAGTGGAAGCCATGATGCAGGACCTGCAGCAGACGCAGCAGGAAACTGCCCAATAGACTGCTCTATAAACTGCTCTATAGGAGTTACCATGTTCAGCCGTTCACTGGCTTTATTTGCCGTGCTTTTGCTCTTCTCCTTCGCCCAGGCTGCACAGGCCTATGACCTTGAAAAGGAGAAGCAGGAAGAGCAGCAGGTCATAGACAACTACAGGGAGTGCATG
>CAVJEZ010000126.1:0-6128 GCA_963648625.1 Odoribacter splanchnicus | reverse complement strand
TCTGCATGCCGTAATGCTTCTGCATGGCTTCCTGCAAAAGGCGGTACTGCCTGTGCGTCCTGGCCAGCTCGACGGCATTGTGAACGGACAAGAGCAGCTCGTCATTGGCAAAAGGCTTGGTGATGTAGTCAAAGGCACCGTACTTCATGGTCTCCACGGCACTTTCTATGGAGCCGAAGGCTGTCATGATAAGTACAGGGATGTGCGGCCATTCCTTCTTGACCTTTGCCAGCACCTCCATGCCGCTCACCCTGGGCATCTTCATGTCCGTTACAACCACGTCCACTTCGCTTTCCTGCAAAAAAGCCAGGGCCGTTTCCGGATCGCTCAAGGCAGTCACGGTATAGCCGTCGTCTTCAAGCAGTGTCTGCAGAACCAGAAGGTAATTCTTTTCATCATCTATAATAAGAATATGCGCCGATTCGGACATGACGTTATACCTCTTCTCTGCAACTCATCCGTCCAAAGGATTTTTCAATCCTGCCTATTCTGCAAGGACGGGCACTGCTGCCTTTTGCTGTTACCCTGGCTACCCTACTAAAGGTATTCTCCCAACACAAGGATCTGATCCACTGTAGCATGCCAGCAAGGCCCGGCACATCTGCCTGCCAGGATATCAGACATCATCATCCTTCAGGCTTTGCAGGGATACGGCCTTCTTTATTTCCTGGGAAGGAGCATGGACTGGAGATTCCTCCGCCTGGCTCACGCTCTCCGCAGGAGCCAGCGGCAGCAAAACTGTCACAACTGCACCGCCCTCTTCCGCATTGCCAAGCTTCACGTCTCCGCCATGGGCCGTGATAATGGAATGAACAATGGGAAGCCCTAGGCCTGTTCCGCTTTCCTTGGTCGTAAAGAAAGGCTCAAAGAGCTTGTCCATTATGTCCGGATCAAATCCTGGGCCGGAATCCCTGAAGGCAAGGACTGCCTTGTCTCCTTCTGCCCAGGCTGTGACATGCAGGCTTCCCGCCCCCTGAATGGCCTGGCGGCCGTTCATCAACACATTATAGAAAGCCCTGTAGAGCAGATCCTTGTCACCAAGCACCCAGAGCTTCTGGGGAAAGTCAACAGTAAGGGTGATGCCTGAGCGCTCAAAATCGCTTTCCACAAAAGCCGTTATCTGGGAAAGGACAAGCTCAAGCTCCACCGGATCCTGCTTGGGCTGCCTGGGGCGCGCATAATCAAGGAAGTCATTGACAGTCTGGGACAGGCGCAGCGTCTCATCGTGCATGGCAACCAGGAGCCTCTGCGTTCCCTTGTCTGACGAGGCAGCGGTCCTTTTTTGCAAAAGATCAACGGTTGAGCGGATAATGCCTAAGGGGTTGCGTATTTCATGGGCAATGCTTGCCACAACACGCCCCATGCTCACCAGCTTTTCCGTGCTCTGTAGCTCCTTTTCCAGCTGCAGATTCTTCTGCATGCGCAACTTGAGCACGCCTTCTGCCCGGTGGATAATGATAAGCAGGAGGGCAAACATGATAACCGATGACAGAAGGCACATGACCACGATGGCCACCTGGACAAGCAGTACCTGCACATAGTCGCCGGTAATGTCCTGGGTCACCTCAAGCACGCCCATAAGCGGGGTTTCAGATACGGACAAATGTGCCGGCAGGTCCCCTTCCTTGGACAAATATTCCTGTGCGGCCAGCCGCAGAAGATAGGCATCCCCCCTTAAAGGGAAGAGTGTCGTCATCTGCACTGTGCCTGGCTTCAGAGGCCAGTGGAAGGGAATTTCCCAAATTTCCAGCGAAGACTTGATAACCGGCGTAACTGCCTTGCCGCGCAGGACATCCTGCATATTGTCAGGCACAAGGTCCATCCTGCCGAATTCGCCCTCTTCCGTGGAATAGGTCACGCCCTTGCCGGACGGCTCGTAGACGCGCAGCCTTGATACAGGCAGGCCGACGATAACCGAGCGCACGACCCTGTCCATCAGATCGCGCTGTTTCTCGTTGCGCAGGGATATGTGGCCGTAGTCGCGTATGGTAGGGACTGCAAAATGCTGGAAAATCTGGTTGTTCAGGTTATGTGCCAGCAGGATGCCAAGGCCTTCCTGCCTGGTCATAAGCGTATTGCGGGTCTGGTTGGAGATAAAATAGGAAAGTGCCAGGCTTACCATAAGCACAATAAGCAGCGATAACCAGGACAGGGTGCGTGCGTAGCTGAGAGACAGTCCCTTGTCGTCACCCTGCACAGTTCCTTTTTTTTCGGTCCCGCTGCCCTGCTTTGTGCCATTTGTCTCCACTGCTACCGCCCTGTTGTTCCACAAAAAATGTTCCCAAAAAATAAGAAATCCGGCAGGACAGCAGCAAAAATAACTGCTGTTCTGCCGGATATTTTACGACACTATTCCTGCCTAAAGCAAACTAAAAAGACTGTCTTTCCTCGGCGACCTCAAGATAGGCGGCAAGATCCTTTTCTTCAGCCGCATAGCCAGGCTTGCCCAGGCGGGCATTGGCAAGGCGCTTGCCAAGTTCCACAGCAGGCTGGTCCAGGGGATTGATGCCCATAAGCCAGCCTGTAAGGACAGTGGCAGTCTCAAGCAGAAGCATGAGGCGGCCGCCGGAGTACGGGCTGGCATCGTCAAGATGGATATGCACCAGCGGCACCTGGCACTTGGTCAGGGCCATGCGCGTTCCCATGGCCTCTGCCTCAAGCAGGGAGGCAAAGGGCTTGCCTGCCAGGAACTGCCATCCCTCCGGCAGGGTGCCGGGGAAGACGGGACCGCTTACAGGCTTGCCGCTTGTCAGGAAAAGGCAGGCCTTGTTGCGCAGGCCGTCAAGAAACATCTGGTTGACGCTGTGCTGGTCTGTGACGCCCGTTGCCGGAACCGGCATGGTGCCAAGCCCGTCCTTGCCGAGGCTTTCAGCCCAGAGCTGGGCAAACCACGGCCCATAGGTGGCAAAGAGAGGCTCATAGCAGAAGAAAATTAGATCGTGGTAGCCGTATTCTTCAAGAGACTTTGCCCAGCATGCCAGAGCAAAGGCAGGATGCCCCTTGATGAGGGACGGATCTTCACGCAGGGGCCTGGCTACAGAGTCAGCCCCTTCAAGGAGGGCTTCCCAGTCTATGCCAAGATAGCCTGCCGGAAGCAGGCCGACGGCAGACAGGGCCGAGTAGCGCCCGCCCAGGTAATCCGGCACTTCCAGGCTGGCCAGGCCGTGTTCTGCAGCCTGCTCGCGCAAAAAGCCCTTTTCCTTGTCCGTCACCAGAAACATGTGGTCTTTCCAGCCAGATCCCAGTGCCTTCTCAAGCCATTCCCTTGCCAGGAAATACTGCGAGATGGTCTCGATGGTTCCGCCTGACTTGGAAATAGTAACCACGCAGGTTTCCTTCGGGTCCAGCTTTTCAAACCATCTGCCAAGCGTGACAGCACAGACATTGTCGGCAATCCACAGGGTGCGTCCGTCATGCCCGGGCATATCCTGCGATGGGGCAAAGGCACGCTGCATTGCCCTGGCTCCAAGGGCTGATCCGCCGATGCCGAGGACGAGCATGTTTTTGAACATGCGGGCGCGTTCCAGGATGGGCGGCATGTCACGACGTATGGCATCCACATACCCCATCGACAAAAAGGGCAGTGTGCCGGCATCAAGTCCGGCCTTCAGGCGTCCGGCAAGCTCGCCGGCCCTTGCCTGCATTTCCTCAGCATGGGCCCGGACAACTCTGCCGCCAAAGGCCCTTGACCATTCAAGGTATGCCATATTTCCTCCAGCTCTGGCTGCTAAGCCTCAGTTTTTCCGCCTTTTGACAAAGGACGTACTAAAAAATCCTCTGCTGCCGCAATTTCCTGCGCTCAGGCATTTTTGCCACAGCACTTCTTGTATTTTTTGCCGCTGCCGCAGGGACAGGGATCGTTGCGGCCAACCCTGGGGCCTGCCTTGCGGTACGGTTCAGGGACAAGGGGAATGCCGCCTGTATAGTAGATTTTGCCATCCTTGATGACGAAATAGGAATGCTCGCTGAGCTGATGCAGCCCGTCATCCATAAGGTAATAGGCATACATGTTTACGAAGGGATTGCCCCTTTCATCCTCTTCCTCATCGCCGCAGATGCCGGAGCTCACGATATTCAGCCCCTGCCAGTTCACGCCTTTGGTGCGTTCTTCCAAATCATCAGCAGTCAGCTCTTCCTCCCCTGGCGCCGGCAGATGGGTATCAACAAGATACTTCCACCTGTGCAGTGCATAGGCACTGTATCTAGCTTGAACCAGCGTTTCTGCATCCTGCGGCCAGTCCTGCTCGTCATGGAAGGGCTGGCAGCATTCGGCATATTTTTTTCCGCTGCCGCAGGGACACAGATTATCTTTCATTTGTTCTTGCTCCATTGTATCCTCCGCAATTTCGTTGCTTCTACCGGGATAGGATTTGGGATGCTGTACATGGCTGTCTTTGCCACTCTTGCTTCCGGATTATGCCCTCTTACGAATGATCTTTTTCATCGCTGCCTGTCTTAAGCTTTTTGCCCAGGACAGAGGTGAACAGCCCCTTGCGCAGGGGAGTACGCTCAGGCGCCTCCGGATCCCAGAAGGCAATAAACGCTCCTTTCTGCGGGACACTTCCGTCACCTTTTACAAAAAGGCATTCGCAAAGCCCGCTCTTTTCCTTGTCAAAGATAACCTTTCCAAGGCGCAGGAGATCGGCATCAAAAGAGACGAAGGCTGTTCCTTCCACCTTTCTTTTGCCAGTCACCGCAAATACGCGCACAAAGTCTCCCTCAGGCTGAACCCTGAAAATTTCGGACAGTCCCATGGCTGCAAGAAGCTTGTTGCCGCGGTTGCCGAGGCAGAAGTTGCCCAGGGCAAGGCCCAGTCCCACGACAGCAAAAAAGGCCGCAAGATAAAAGGGATTCATGCCGCTTATGCGCCGCACAAAGGACAAGGCCTGCCTGTTCTGTTCATCAGCACTTCTGGCTACGCTGACAGTATATGTCTGAAAGGTCGAGGACGGCTGCCCTTCTATGCCCACAGCCAGGGCATAGGTGCCACTCTCTGCTGTTTCCGGAATGTGCACGACACCGCGCCACATGCCTGTTCCGAACCAGTAGCTGGTGAAAAAGCCTGTGAATTCAAACTCGACTGGCGCATCAGCGGGTATTGGGAAAAACTGTACCTGGTCCTCGGTTGCCTTTCCCTGTCCCAGCGGGCCGGAAACCGGCTCAGATGTGCCGGCAAGCATTTCCAGACGGTAGCTGCCGCCTCCGATCATGCGGGCCACAAGCCCGTCCACAAGGACTGCCAGACACAGGACAAGAAAAACACCGGCCAAAAGTCCGGCGATTTTCTGACGCCCCCTGCCCTGGCTGTACAAAAGCCAGTCATTTGAGTCACGAAGAGGAGAATAGGCTTTATCTGGCATACAGTATTCCTTGCATCCGGTTACAACAGAGAAATGGCGTACTAAAAAAAACGGTCAGTTTTGTCAAAAGAGGTATCCTGGTCTGCATCAGCAGGATACATGCCAGTACAGCCACCCAGAAACTGTTTCTACAACCTTCCGGAAAATTTGGAAACAGATTTCAGAAAGGGATTTTTTCTGCAAAGGCCCGGTAAATACGAAGTGCCGCCAGCTGCGGGACTGCTGACGGCACTATAAGGAAACACACGATGAGGATGGAGGTGCTCATATACCCTGCCGGTTATTCTTTACGAATACATGTCTCCGGATAAGGAAATACGCAGGCTGTTGAAAGGCAGCTGTTACTTTCCAGCTAGTATTGTGCTGTCCTCTCCGGCAGGCAGAAATTTTGTCCAGTTCCGCTCTGACTGCAATGGAAATGAGCTTGCGGGAATTCATCCTGGTCAGCATCGTCATTTCCGAAGAAAATCATCTGCTGGCTTTATGAGAGAGCCTCGCTCAGACGTATATACCTGGCTTGCTGAAGAATGCGTATGCCCTTACGGTCGCTCTCCATTAAAGGCATACTGCTTCCTTCTGTATATACGTCAGTTGCGCTGTTCTCCTGCTTTTACTCTTTTTGTCTGCTGTTTTGTCGCTGCCAGGGGAATTCTTTCTCATTCTTGGGAAAGGTTCCCCTGGCAGCTGCTCTTTTGGATGGAACTAATTTTTGCGGACTTACTTCTTGAAGATGTTGGTCCTGGTGACGTTCATGAAGCGCAGGGCCTG
>CAVJEZ010000125.1:0-6132 GCA_963648625.1 Odoribacter splanchnicus | reverse complement strand
GCGCATAAAGGACGAATTTGCCGAAATGAATGCCATGGCACGCCTTGGCATAGAGCTGCACGAAACGCCGCCCATACGCGGCTGCCGCTGCGGCGATGTCTTAAAAGGGCGCATCCAGCCCAATGCCTGCCCGCTTTTTGGCAAGGCCTGTACGCCCATGGATCCTGTCGGCCCCTGCATGGTCTCAACAGAAGGCAGCTGTGCCGCCTACTACAAATACGCCCTTTAGATCATTCCTTTACCCCTTCCTGGTGCATGCATATGGCAACCCCGTCCGAACCCTCTCCTGAAGTGAGATCCATGTTTTCCGCCCCTTCCCTGATAACGCAGCTTGGCATCACCTTCCTGCCCCAGGATCAGGATGAGCTTAAAAACGGGACTGTGCAGGCTGTCATGCCCTGTGACGAGAAAACCTGCCAGCCGTTCGGCTTTTTGAGCGGCGGCGCCATGCTGGCGTTAGAGGAAACCCTGGCTGGCTACGGCTCTGTCCTGCGCCTGCCTGAAAACATGAAGCCTGTGGGCGGCTCAGTCATGGCAAGCCATGTGGCAGCCAAGCCAAAGGGCGGCCAGGTGAGAGGCAGGGCAACCCTCATCCATGAGGGCAGGACGACGCATCTGTGGAACGTGGATGTCTTTGACATGGAAACAGGCAGGCTTCTCTCCACAGGCCGCATACTCAACCATATTATCCCCTTGCACTGATATATTTTTTTGCTCTTTTGCCCTTATGGTGCATCCGGCGCAATGCAGGACGCACATAAAGGATGACGCTGTTTTGGTGTCTCGTTTGGAGTCTCGTTTGGAGCCTCGTATCCCCCTTCCCCCGCAGTCTCTTGACACTGACCGAGCTAACATTGCCCAGTCTGGCATTATCCAGTCTGGCATTATCCAGTCTGACATTGTCCGATCCATCGAGACCCTGCTGTCTTGCGACAAGTCCTTTGCCCTTTTCCGCCTGCCCGGAAAGGAGCCTGTCCTTTTATTGCAAAAGGACAGGAAGGAGAGCCTGTTTTCGTCTTTTGGCGATGTCGAGGGAACAGGCTTTGTGCTCTGCCCCTTTGACGGGGGAGAGGCGCATCCTGTCGTGCTCATCAGAAGCGATGAAACATACGCAGGCTGGGACGATATCGCAAAGGGGCTGGAAGCTGTCATCCGCAGGGACGGCCTGGAAGACATACCCCGTACAGAGACAGTGTCCTGCTCCTTTGAGGAGCTGAAAGACAGGCTCTACAAAAGCCATGCAGACGCAAGCTATGCAAAAGCCCTAAGCGCCTTCCTGGACGATCTGGCAAAAGGCACATTCCAGAAGCTTGTCCTCTCAAGATCCCAGGACATTGCGGGACATTTTTCGGCAGGGACCATCTTTCTCAATGCCTGCGCAAGCTACCCCGGTGCCATGGTGTCCCTTGTGCACGGCATATGCGGGACCTGGATCGGGGCAAGCCCTGAAATCCTCATGAGGGGAAGCAAAACGGACGGCTGGCAGACCATGGCCCTGGCCGGGACAAGAAAGGCCGGGACCGTTGCACCCTGGGACGGCAAAAACAGCCATGAGCAGGCCATAGTCGCCGACTACATACGATCCGCCCTTGCCCCGTATGCCGCAGATCTTGCGGAGTCGGACGTGCGCACCTTCCAGGCCGGCGGCGTCGAGCATCTGCGCACGGATTTTTCTTTCAAAACAAAGGAGAATGTCCGCATACAGGACGTAGTGGCCTGCCTGCACCCCACGCCGGCTGTCTGCGGCCTGCCCAAGGATGCGGCCAGAAGGCGCATCCTGACAACCGAGGCCCAGGACAGGCGCTATTATTCAGGCTTTCTGGGCTTCTGGGACAAGGGGGAAGAGTGCAGCCTCTATGTAAACCTGCGCTGCCTCAAACTGTCCTCCCAGGGCGTGCGCCTCTACGCAGGAGGCGGCATCCTGCCGCAGTCGGATCCGGACTCGGAATGGCTTGAAACCTGCGGCAAGATGTGCACCATGCTGGCCTTGCTTGGCAAAAAAACAGGGGAGCAGAACCATGTACTCAGATAATGCCCTTGTACGCGAAGTCGTGGCACTCGCCAAAGCCCATTCCATACATCATGCCATAGTTTGCGCAGGCTCCCGCAATGCGCCGCTGGCGCACAGCTTTGCAGCCTGCCCCGACATCGAGGCTGCGGAATGCGTCGATGAGCGCTCGGCAGCCTTTGAGGCGCTGGGGATGGCCGAGGTATTGCAGGAGCCGGTCATATTGTGCGTGACATCGGGCTCTGCCCTGCTGGACGCCTCTCCTGCCATAGCTGAAGCCTATTACCAGGAAATACCGCTGATCCTTGTCTCAGCAGACAGGCCTTCTGCCTGGATTGACCAGCGGGACGGGCAGACCATGCACCAGCCCGATGCCCTGAAAAACTTTGTGCGCTGCTCAGTGCAGCTGCCTGAGTCCGGCAACATTGATCACGCCAACCGCCTCATCAACATGGCGTATCTTGCGGCAAAGGGACCTGTGCCAGGACCTGTGCACATCAATGTTCCCATAGACGAGCCATTCTTCTCCTGCACAACGCCCGGGCTGCCAGACCCAAGGGTGCTGCATGTGGAAAGATCCTCTGCCTGCGAGCTCAGTTCTGATGCCTGCAGCGAGCTTTTGTCTGCACGCAGAATCCTCATTGCGGCAGGGCAGATGCCTGCTGATCCGGACACGGCTGCCGTGCTTGAAAGGCTTGCCGGTGCCGGCATTGTCATTGTGGCAGAGCATCTGGCAAACCTGCCTGCGAGAACAAATGCCGTTAGCCTGGCTGATGCTCTTCTGGCAGTCACAAGCGATGAGGAAAAGCTGAAGCTGGCCCCGGATCTTGTCATCACCATAGGCGGCCACATTGTGAGCAAGCGCTTCAAGCGCTTTCTCCGCAGCCTTGACACTTGCAGCCACTGGCATGCCGGGCTTGACGACAATGCGGCACCCGATGTCTTCCTGCATCTGACAAGGCTTGTCAGGGCAGGCACAAAGCCACTCCTTGCAGCCCTTGAAAAAGTGCTGGCAGGCAGGGAAAAGCCTATGGACGACAGCTTCTCCTCTGCCTGGAAAAAGGCGCAGGAAAGCCTTGAATCAAAAGTGCAGGCATACTTTGCAGACGATTTTGCAGGCGATGCGCTGCCCTTCTCTGATCTTGTCTGCATGGCGCACTTTTTCAACACAGTGCCTGAAGGGGCATACCTGCATCTTGCCAATTCATCCCCTGTGCGCAATGCCCAGTTCTTCCAGCTGCCGGAAAACACGCATGTTTTCTGCAACCGCGGCGTCAACGGCATTGACGGTTCGCTTTCGGCAGCCCTTGGCAATGCACGATCCACTGACAGGCCCGTCTTCTGCCTCATCGGGGACTTGAGCTTCTTCTATGACAGCAATGCCCTCTGGCGCCAGAAGCTTCCGGACAACCTGCATATTCTTCTCTTCAACAACGGCGGCGGCAATATCTTCCGCACCCTGCCAGGACTTGACTCGCCCTACCGCGACACCTTCATAGCAGGCCGGAACGGCTTTTCTGCCAGGGAGCAGGCATTGCAGGCACATATTTCCTATGCTGCCGCAAAAAATGCCGCTGAGCTGGACAGGGAGCTGCCGGGCTTTGTCAGCGCTGATACGGCCTGCCTGCTCGAAGTCTTTACCGATGCGGAAACATGCGCCAGGGCGCAAAAGGATCTTCTTTCGGCCATCACGGGCTGAAAATGCGTATACAAGTCCAGGCAGGGCCTTTTCCCGGTCCGCCCTGCCAGGAATGACAACACAAGGACAGGAAGGAGTACTTCATGGCACAGCGCACATGGAAGCCCATAAAGCAATATGAGGAAATACTGTTTGACTGGTACAACGGCATAGCCCGCATCACCATCAACAGGCCAAGGTACCGCAATGCCTTCACGCCCGAGACGACCAAGGAACTGTCCGATGCCTTTGCCTTCTGCCGCGAAAGCCAGGACATCGACGTTGTCATCCTGACAGGCGCAGGAGACAAGGCCTTCTGCAGCGGCGGCGACATGCACGTGAAGGACCGCGGCGGCTACAGGGGCAAGGACGGCGTCAAAAGGCTCAACATCCTGGACGTGCAAAAGCAGATCCGATCCATTCCCAAGCCTGTCATTGCCATGGTCAACGGCTATGCCATAGGCGGGGGCCACGTGCTGCATGTGGTCTGCGATCTCACCATTGCCTCCGAAAATGCCATCTTTGGCCAGACAGGCCCCCATGTGGGCAGCTTTGATGCCGGTTTTGGCGCAAGCTACCTGGCCCGCATCGTCGGCCAGAAAAAAGCCAGGGAAATCTGGTTCCTCTGCCGCCAGTACTCCGCCCAGGAGGCACTGGAAATGGGGCTGGTCAACAAGGTCGTGCCCTTTGACCAGCTTGAGGACGAGACAGTGGCCTGGGCAGAGCGCATGATGGAAATGAGCCCCATGGCTTTGCGCATGATCAAGGTGGGCCTCAATGCCGAGCTGGACGGCCAGGCAGGCATACAGGAGCTGGCTGGCGATGCCACCCTGCTCTACTATCTTACGGACGAGGCCCAGGAAGGTGGCAAGGCATTCCTTGAAAAGCGCAAGCCCAATTTCCGCGACTATCCCAAGTTTCCCTAACCGAGTTTCCCTAAGGAGTTCGTCATGTCCTGGCATTATCGTCTTGTGCACCGCCTGCTGCACTTTATAGAGCCTGCCGGCACGTCCAGGGGCGTCTATACCACGCGCGATGCCTGGTACGTGGTTCTCTCTGACGATGCAGGCAGGTACGGCATCGGGGAATGCGCGCCCCTGCCGGACTTGAGCTGCGACGCAGGCCCTGGTTATGCAGAGCGCCTGGAAAAGGTGTGCCAGGACTTCTGCGCCCAGGCATCGTCTGATAGTCCGCTTCAGGGCGTGCTGGACAAGGCTTGCCCTGAAGACTGCCCTTCCATGCGCTTTGGCCTGGAAACAGCCCTGCTGCACTATGAAAAAGGCAGCGTCCGCTTTTATGACACGCCTTTCAGCCGTGGCGAAAAGGACATCCCCATCAACGGCCTTGTCTGGATGGGCAACCATGAAAAGATGCTTGAGCGCATGCAGGCCAAGCTTGCCAAAGGCTTCCGCTGCCTCAAGTTCAAGATAGGCGGCATTGACTTTGATAGCGAATGCGACCTTCTGGAACGGGTGCGCGCCCTCTATCCCAAGCCGGATGATCTTGAGCTGCGCCTTGATGCCAACGGCTCCTTTACTGCTGAAAACGCCATGGAGCGGCTGGAAAGGCTGGCCAAATTCCGGCCGCATTCCCTGGAACAGCCGGTACGCCAGGGCAACTGGCAGCTTATGGCGGATTTATGCAAAAATTCCCCTGTTCCCCTGGCACTGGACGAGGAGCTCATCGGCGTCACAGGCACCAGGAAAAAGGACCTGGTCGATACCATCCGCCCAGCCTACCTGGTCATAAAGCCTTCCCTGCACGGCGGCATTAAAGGAATGGAAGAATGGATTGCCATTGCTGACAGCATGGGGACAGGGCACTGGGTGACCAGCGCTCTGGAATCCAACATAGGGCTCAATGGCATCGCCCAATGGCTTGGCAGGGAGGATCCCGTCCTGCCGCAGGGACTTGGCACAGGACAGCTCTTTTCTGACAACTGCGAGCTTATGCCGGCAGGGCTTCGCGGGGCAGCCATGCACTGCGACCCGGCCTGCCCGGAACCGGATCTGGCTTCCTGGCTGGGCCTTACAGGCTTAAGGGCAAAAGGCTAAAGGCAGAAGCCTAAAGACAAATGACTACAAGAAGCACAAGATGACATACGTCGGAACAACTCCGCTCAGCAGCACACTGGAAGAGCTCAGATCCCTTCCCCTGACCATTGACGGCGTGCATTTTATCGGTGACAAGCGCAATGTCTTTATAGGGCGCTACCAGCATCAGGAAGGCTTTTTAGGCGATCTGGCCCGCTTTCTTGCCGACTGGCGCTCCCCTTCCCCTGTCATGCAGGTGCAGACATCCGGGTCCACCGGCACGCCCCAGGTCATACAGGTGGAAAAGACGCGCATGGCCAACAGCGCACGAGCCACCTGCACGGCCCTGCGCTTAAAGAGAGGCATGAGCGCCCTTCTGGCCATGCCCCTGCGCTATATAGCTGCCCGCATGG
>CAVJEZ010000124.1:0-6173 GCA_963648625.1 Odoribacter splanchnicus | reverse complement strand
CTGCGCCATGTGCCTTGTGGGCGGCACGCGCAAGATTTATTTTGTGGGCATGTTCGCTGCGACAGTGGTGATAGCTGTCTTTGCCGTACTGTGTGCCGACTACCGCATGGAGCGCGTCATAGCCTTCCTGGATCCCTTTGATCCCTCAAAGCCTGCTGCCTACCAGCTGAAGCAGTCCCTTCTGGCCATAGGATCCGGTTCCTTTTTCGGCGTGGGCATAGGAGCCAGCCGCCAGAAGCTTTTCTATCTGCCCGAGGCCCATAACGACTTTATCATGGCTGTTCTGGCTGAAGAGGTGGGCTTTCTGGGCGTCTCTGTGGTGATGCTTTTGTTTGCGCTCTTTTTCTGGCGCTGCTACCGCATTATCCAGGGGCAGGCAGAGCTCAGGGACCGCTATTCTGCCTTTGCCGTGACGCTTATACTGGCCCTGCCTGTGTGCATGAACCTGGCCGTGGTCATGGGAGCCGTCCCCACCAAGGGCGTGCCCATGCCCTTTATGAGCTATGGCGGATCCAACCTGGTGAGCTACATGATATGCGTGGGGCTTCTGCTGAACTTCTCACGGACGGCAAACCTTAAGGAAACGCAGGCCGTGCCGCCTGGGCCGCCGGATCAGATGCCGGAGGGCCCGGGCTTGCAGGCCGCGGGCATGCATAATAGTCCGGGCGCACAGGGATGACATATGCAGGAAAGCAGAGAAAAAAAGGGACTGCAGGGGAACAGCCTGCACAGTCCCGCCAGGATAGTATAGCATGCTCAGACGAGTCTTACTGACAACAGGCGGCACAGGAGGCCATATTTTTCCGGCCCTGGCCGTTGCCGAGGCACTGCGTGCGTCAGGCGATGTGCAGCTCCTTTTTATGGGATCGCTCTATGGTCCGGAAAAGCGCCTTGCAGAACAGGCCGGAATCGAATTTGCCGGCCTTGACGTGCGCGGCGTGCTGGGACACGGCATCAGGGCCGTGCAGTCGCTTGGCAAGGTGATGCTGGCCATGCCGAAGGCCCTGCGCACAGTGCGCGCCTTTGCGCCGGACTGTACCGCCGGCTTTGGCGGCTATGCCTCTTTTGCGCCCATACTGGCCTCAAGAATTCTGGGCATTCCGGCAGTGCTGCATGAGCAGAATGCCGTTGCCGGCCTGACCAACAGGATGATGGCAAAGCTGTGCACCACGATCTGCGTCTCCCTTCCGGAGACCGCAGGCTTCGGGAAAAGGGCCCTTGTCCATACTGGCAATCCTGTCAGGGCCTGCCTTTTCCAGGCAGGAAAGGAGAAGCGCGCCTTTGACCGCCGCCATCTGCTCGTCCTGGGCGGATCCCAGGGAGCCCATGCCCTCAACGTGCTTGTAACGGACCTGCTTCCTGCCCTTAAGGAGGCAGGCGTGCAGATTCTCCATCAGACAGGCACAAGGGACTATGCCGAGGTTGCAGCCTGCTATGAGCGCTGCGGCATGGAAGGATGCACCGTGTCTGCCTTTGTGGATGACATGGAAAGCGCCTATGCCTGGGCCGATCTCGGGCTGACCAGGGCAGGGGCAAGCACTGTAGCCGAGCTTTGTGCAACCGGCCTGCCTGCCCTGCTTGTGCCCTATCCCTATGCAGCGCACGACCACCAGACGTATAATGCCAGGGCTCTGGAAAAGAGCGGGGCAGCCATGGTTTTTGAGCAGAAGTCCCTCACAGGGGACCATCTGCTGGAAGTCCTGCTGGACCTTTTTGCAAAGCCGGAAAGGCTTTTGCAAATGTCCGGGGAGGCCCTTAAGCTTGCCCGGCCCGGGGCAGCCGGCAGGGTGGCCAGGCAGCTGGAAGAGGCTGCAGCCGGACGCCAGTGAGGCAGGAAACAGTCCCTATTAAGGAAGAAAAGGAACAAGATGAATAGCAGAATCAAGCATATACATATGGTAGGCATTGGCGGCGCCGGCATGTGCGGCATTGCCGAGGTCCTCATCAACATGGGCTATACAGTCACAGGCTCTGACATGACGGACTCTCCCAATGTGCGCCGCCTGCGCGACATGGGGTGCGTTGTCCACATCGGCCACTCTGCCGCAAACGTGGGCACTGAGCAGGTGCTGGTCAAGTCCACTGCCATCAGCGATGACAATCCCGAGGTGGAGGAAGCCAGGCGCCTGGGCATTCCCGTGATTCCCAGGGCCGAGATGCTGGCCGAGCTCATGCGCCTGCGCCAGGGTATAGCCATTGCCGGAACACACGGCAAGACCACCACCACGTCCCTGACTGCCAGTATCTTTGACACGGCAGGGCTTGATCCCACGGTCATCATTGGCGGACGCCTCAACGTGTACGGAACCAATGCCCATCTGGGACACGGCGAGTACTTTATTGCCGAGGCCGACGAGTCTGACGGATCTTTTTTGTGCCTGCTGCCTGTTATCAACGTGGTAACCAACGTGGACGAGGACCATCTCGACTACTACGGCACAAGGGAGAACCTGGACGACACCTTTGTGAAGTTCATGAACAACGTGCCTTTCTACGGCATCAATGTCGTCTGCGCAGACGACAAGGGCGCACGCCGCCTGCTGCCCCGCGTGAAGCGTCCTGTCGTGACCTACGGCATCATGGAAGGGGCGGAGTACAGGGCCGTTCCCCTGGCCCTGGAACAGGTGTCCCGCTTTGAGGTGTGGCACAGGGATGAAAAGCTTGGCGAGGTGACGCTGCCCCAGCCCGGCATACACAATGTGCGCAATGCCCTGGCCTCCATTGCCGTGGCCCTGGCCTGCTCCATTCCCTTTGAAAAGATCCAGGAAGGCCTGGCCGGCTTCCGCGGCGTTGGCAGGCGCTTTGAGTACAAGGGGACGCGCAACGGCATCGTTGTTTACGATGACTACGGCCATCATCCGCATGAAATAGAGGCCACGCTGAATACGGCTCGCATGGTGTTTCCTGACAAGAGGCTTGTGGTTGTGTTCCAGCCCCACCGCTTTACGCGCACCCAGGCGCATTTCGGCGAATTCTGCAAGGTCTTTGACTCCGTGGACGAGCTCATCCTGACGGAAATATATCCTGCGTCCGAGAAGCCCATCCCGGGCGTCTCAGGCGAAAGCCTGGCCCTGGGCACAAGGCAGGTGAGCAGCACCAACGTGACCTTTGCCAGGACCCTGGACGATGTGCAGGATGCGCTTGATGCCGTCTTAAAGCCTGGCGACGTGCTTCTGACCATAGGTGCCGGTTCTGTCACGAAGGTCGGGCCTGCCTGGCTTGAGAGGGGATAGCGGCAGTGCGTGTCATTGAAGCCCCGTCCCTGGCCAGGCTGACAACGCTGGGCCTTGGCGGAACATGCGCACAGGAAATTGTCCTTGAGTCTGAAGAGGATCTTTCGGGCCTTGGGGAAAGGCTTGCCAAGGCAAGGCCCTTTGCACTGGGGCTTGGCAGCAACATCCTCGGGCTTGACGGGCATCATGACGTAGTGCTTGTCCGTCCTGCTTTCAGGGATGCGCCGGAAATTGTGGCAGAGAGCGGCGATGCCGTGCAGGTCAGGGCCGGAGCCGGGCTTCCCCTGCCGGCCCTTCTGCGCTTTTGCCGCCTGAACGGGCTCTCCGGGCTTGAAGGCCTTGCCGGCATACCTGGCAGCGTGGGCGGAGCCTGCGCCATGAATGCCGGATCCTTCGGGACAGCCTTTGGCGACTGCCTTGTTTCCTGCACCATATGGAGCGACGGAGAGGTGCGCGCCTATGCCAGGGACAGCCTTGACACTGGCTACAGGCATTTTGTGCCAAAAGGGCTTGAAAAGGCCTTTTTCCTTGTCCTTTCTGCAACGCTTCTTTTGAAAAAAGACGACAGCAGGGCCATAGGGGAGAGGATGGATAAAAATCTGGCGCTCAAAAAGGAACGCCAGCCGGTCCGGGCCAGGTCTGCCGGATGCGTTTTTAAAAATCCGGCAGGAGGGCTCTCTGCCGGCATGCTGCTTGAAAAGGCAGGCTTCAGGGGCAGAAGCCTTGGCGGGGTTGCCATGTCTGAACAGCACGCCAATTTTCTGGTTAATACAGGCTCTGGCACTGCCGCCGAGGCTGCAAGCCTTTTGAAAATGGCAAGGCAGGCAGTTGCAGAACAGTTTGGCGTGGAACTTCAGCTTGAAGTATGCACCGTGCCCCCGGGATCCCTTGTCTTTTAGAAAGTCCGCACAGGTTGTACATGTTTTTGTCATCGGCGTTGAGGTAGATACAGGTGCTGTTTTTAAAAAAACACAAAAAGCCCCGGAACGGGAACGGGGGCAGCGCAGCGGCACAGGGTGCCGGCGATAATCTCAGCGCACGCACAACGCATGAGGTCAGCGACAGGGACATCCTGAACAGGCTGGCCAGCCAGGCAACCAAGATGCCGCAGCAGCATTTTGACGGCCAGCGGCAGAGCGTCATCGAAGGGCAGCATATTGCGGGAGACGGCGGCAACGAACGCCCAGTGCATGATTATGCGCATGCTGCCGGCGAAAATGGAGGCAATGCCTTCATTGCGCAGGAACAAGGCAGCAGGGAAGAAGAAAAGGCAGGGCATGAGGCCGAGGCGGGCAGGGAGGAACGCATATCCCCTGTCGGGCGCATCTTTCGCAGGCTCAAAGGCATGACTGCTGTCCTGGCAGGGATTGCAGTCTTAGCCGGCTGCCTTTTTCTGGTCTATGAAGGCAGCATTGCCATCTATGACTGGATGCATACCTCCGACACCTTTGTGACAAGGCATATTGATGTCACAGGCAATGTGCGCCTGAGCAGGGACGTTTTGCTGCGCCTGGCAGGCATAAAGGAAGGCGACAATGTCTTTTCCCTGTCTGTCACGGAGATGGAGCGCAGGCTGCGCGAGACGCCGTGGGTGGAGGACGTGTCCGTGCAGCGCCTGCTGCCCGACCGCTTTGTCCTGAGGATACATGAGCGCATGCCAAGCTTCTGGGTGCGCATACAGGACAAGCTGTACTATGCCAACGAGAGAGGCGAGCCCATTGCTCCTGTGGAAAGCGACAACTTTATGTCCCTGCCGGTTTTGCGGGTGGATCCCGGCTGCGAGGATGCCCTGCCGTACCTTGCCAGGATATGGAGGGACCTGCGCTCCGGAACGCTTCCTGTAGAGCCGGGAGCCGTTGCGACGGTTGACGTAACTCCGAGTAATGGTATAGATGTTTTCTTTGAAGATAGGGAAATGCGCCTTTCGATATCTCCCGATGACTGGGAAGGCAACCTGACCAGGATAGGGATGACTTTTGGCGATCTGGCCCGGAGAAGGGAACTCTCGCGTGTACGGGAGATCAGAGCCTCTGGCGGCCATGTGTGGGTCGTCCTGCGCAGTGTTGCCCAGTAAGATGCAATCAAGCTTGGTTATTTTTTTAGGATGGGGGCAGAGTTGAGCGATAGTGAACTGATTGTCGGTCTTGATATAGGGACTACAAAAGTTTGTGCCGCTGTAGCAGAGGTCAGCAGGGAAGACAGGCAGATTAAAATCATCGGTATAGGCGACAGCGAGTCCAAAGGCCTTCGCAAGGGCATGGTCGTCAATATCGAGGATACTGTGCGCTCCATCAAGCAGGCTGTTGACACTGCAAGCCAGATGGCAGGTATCAAGATACGGTCAGTATACGTGGGCATTGCCGGCGGCCATATCATGGGCATCAACAGCCATGGCGTTGTCGCCGTCCAGGGAAAGGAAGTCACTGCCTCTGATGTTGCCCGCGTGCTTGAGGCTGCCCGTACTGTCAATATTCCTTCGGACCGCGAAGTTATTCACACGCTTCCCCAGGAATTCATTATCGACAACCAGCATGGCATAGTCGATCCTATCGGCATGACCGGCGTCAGGCTTGAGGTAAACGTCCATATCGTGACGGCTGCCGTATCCAGTGCCAAAAATATCGTCAACTGCTGCAACCGTGCCAATCTGCGCGTCGAGGACATCGTGCTCGAATCACTGGCTTCTGCCAAGGCAGTGCTGACCGAGGAAGAGCAGGAAATCGGCGTGGCCCTGGTGGACCTTGGCGGCGGCACTTCTGATATCGCGGTCTACGACAATAATGCCATCAAGCATACGGCCGTTGTCCCCTATGGCGGAGCGACGCTGACCAACGACATTGCCTTCGGCCTGCGCACGCCTACAAAGAGTGCCGAGCGCATCAAGGTGAAGTACGGCTGCTGCCTGCATGATTTTGTCCCCCAGGACGAAACCATAGAAGT
>CAVJEZ010000123.1:0-6186 GCA_963648625.1 Odoribacter splanchnicus | reverse complement strand
CCTATTATATGTTCTTCATTGTTTAACTCAGGTGGCCATTTTGTAAGGTCGCCAGGATAGTCTGTATCCAGTTCAAAGTAGCAATCACTACTGTGTTTCAAGGCCCAAAACAGATCAAAGGGAGCAAAGGGTTCGTCAAAGCTAAACCCATACCCACCGCAGGGAGGAATTACCAATCGCTCCCAAAACCTGCTCATGAGTTCCAGCCATGAGAATTTCTCGTCCTTTTTTGTTATGGTTGCTTCATCGTAATAGCCAGGAGCCTGAATGGTGATTTCTGAATAAAAATCATTATACATTTTTTTGTCTGTACTGATACGAAAAGTAAAAGTATACATAACGCTACCTCATTTCTGGACGTTTTATGCCAATAAAGTACCCAAATGGTACGATTGGGAAAAAGGTAGGCCTCCTTGAAGGGAAATGAAATTTCCCTGCCCAGCAGACTGAAAAGAGCAGTTTCCCTGCCTACTCGTCGTCATCGTAGCACTGCCCGGTGAAGAAGCACTGCACCTCATAATCCTCTTCCATACCCGTATCGCACAGTACGTATTCCCCTGCTTCCCAGCATTCGTCGCCGGTTTTTGCAGAGCTCTCCTCATCTTTGTAGTAGTACGGATGCGTGTTTGAGTAGATATAGCATGACTCAAATATATGCTCCTGGTACAGATCGGCAGCTACGACATTGTGTTCAATATCGCCGTAGTCCATGTATTCTTCCCATTCCTTGTCAATGTCCCTCCCGAACGTCGTGATGCCCTTTTCCAGGAAGGCGCGCTTGAGAACCCACCAGTAGTAGCCATAACTTCTGTAACGCCCAGGATCTTCCCTGAGATCACTGCTCACGGTACGCAGATAGGCCATCAGCCAGTCGGGATTCTTCTTTCTTGCGTCCTCTATTATCTCGTCCAGATCTTCAACGTTCGGTTTGTCGATAATCATTATCATGATCCTCCTGGCACATCATGCGTGCATCTTCCGCTTTTTGCTTGTATGCCGGAAGAAGCACCAGATATGCCGTTGTCCAGATGGAAATGCAGGGATAGGTATACAGAACAGATATACAGCAGCGTGTCCTCTCATGAACCGCCCTGAAAAAAGTATTGCAGGATCGTATTCACCTGGGGAGTGCTGTAATGAAGATGTTTGTTGCGGGAAAGTGAGAATTGCATGGAGACCATGCGGCAAAGAGTATGGTTATACAGATATATCTGAAAAGCGGATGTCTTCATCAGGGTGTGAATACAAAACCGCACTCGTCAGATAACATACTTTTCAGAATCTGGCAAGAGGGTGTCATCGTATGCTCTGCCTGCAATATTGCCGGCATATACCTTCCGGCAGGGTGACTAAAGGCCTGTTATCGTCTATACAAAGTCAGGAGCTGCTTTTTGCTGCTTCCTTTGCCGGCGCAGCGTCCAGGCCAGGACACCAGTGCGGCCCAAACGCTGTACGCAGGCTCTGCCCTCTTCCCCCTGTCCGTCATATTGGATGCCATTTGGATGCCATTTGGATGCCATATCCGGATGCCGCATCCGGAGTCCTCATCGCGCATTTTTCACCAGGATTCTTCATTCCGGAGGACAGGAGCAGCAGGATCTTTCCGAGACAGGATCCGGGACACAGCATCTGAGACAAGGTGTACGACGTGAAGATAATAAACAACATCAATGAAACCCTCCTGGGAAACCTGCGCACCCGGATACAGGAAGGCAGCAGGGTCTCAATAGCGGCAGCCTGCTTTTCCATGTACGCCTGGAGCAAGCTCAAAAAGGAGCTCTCCTCTGTCGAATCCGTCCGCTTTCTGTTTACTGCCCCTGCCTTTCTGCAGGAAAAGGCAGACAGGCAGAAGAGGGAATTCTACATCCCGCGCCTTGAGAGGGAAAAGAGCCTCAGCGGGACAGCCTTCGAGATACGGCTGCGCAACGAGCTGGCCCAGAGCGCCACGGCCAGGGAATGCGCCGACTGGATCCGCAAGAAAGTGATCTTCCGCTCCAATGCCACAGAACAATGCCTGCAAGGCTTTGTCACCGTGGACTCCGCATCGGAGCCAGCATCGGAGCCATCATCGGAATCAGATGAATCCCAGGCTGCCTATGCGCCAGTTCAGGGATTTACAACGGCTGATCTGGGCTGCGGGCAGGACGGCAAAAGCTATACCCTGATCAACTGCCTGGACGGCTCCTTTGCACGCCAGTACATGCGCCTCTTTGACGAGATGTGGAACAACACTTCCATGATGCAGGACGTGACAGAGGCAGTCATAGAGAACATCACCGCAGTCTATGCCGAAAACGCGCCCGAGTTCATCTATTTCGTAACCCTCTGGAACGTCTTCAGCGAGTTTCTGGACGACATCACCGAAGACGATCTTCCCAATGACGCCACGGGCTTCAAGCAAAGCAAGATATGGAGCCTGCTCTACGACTTCCAAAAGGATGCCGTGCTGGCCATCATCAGCAAGCTGGAAAAGTACAACGGCTGCATCCTTGCCGACAGCGTGGGCCTTGGCAAGACCTTCACGGCCCTTGCCGTCATCAAGTACTATGAGAACAGGAACAGGTCCGTCCTGGTGCTCTGCCCCAAGAAGCTGGCCGAAAACTGGAACACCTACAAGGACAACTACGTCAACAACCCCGTAGCCTCGGACCGCCTGAACTACGACGTCCTCTTCCACACCGACCTCTCCCGCGACGGCGGCAAATCCAACGGCCTTGATCTGGACCGCCTCAACTGGGGCAACTACGACCTCATCGTCATCGACGAGTCGCACAACTTCCGCAACGGCTACGGCACGCACGTCAACACCCATGAAAACCGCTACAAGCGCCTCATGGACAAGGTCATCCGCTCAGGCGTCAGGACAAAGGTGCTCATGCTCTCGGCCACCCCTGTCAACAACCGCTTTGCCGACTTGAAAAACCAGCTTGCCCTGGCCTACGAGGGCAATTCAGACATCCTGGACCAGCGCCTTGGCACCTCCAAGAGCCTGGATGACATCTTCCGCCAGGCCCAGGGAGCCTTTACTGCCTGGAGCAAGCTGGACCATGCCTCGCGCACCACGGACGCCCTGCTGCGCAAACTTGACTTTGACTTCTTTGAGCTTCTTGACAGCGTGACCATTGCCAGGTCGCGCAGGCACATTGAGAAATACTACGATGCCGCCAAAATCGGCACCTTCCCGGAACGCCTGCATCCCATCTCCCTGCGGCCCAGCCTCACGGACACTGGGGATGCCGCCTCCTACAACAACATCTATGCCAGGCTGACCAGCCTGTCCCTCTGCGTCTACACGCCCTCCGGCTACATCATGCCCAGCAGCATTGCCAAATACCGGGATCTCTCCCACAACAAGGGGGACAGCCTGACGCAGGTGGGACGCGAGCAGGGCATACGCAGGCTCATGCGCATCAACCTGCTCAAGCGCCTTGAAAGCTCGGTCAACTCCTTCAGGCTGACCATACAGCGCATTGCAGCCTTCATTACAGGCACCATAGAGGCCATAGACCGCTTTGAGAGGGAAGGCATACAGGACATCGAAATGTTCGACGCCCAGGGCGCAGACCTGGACATGGACGATGAAAACAACGACATCCTCTCAACAGGCAGCAGTGTGCAGATTGCACTTGCCGACATGGACTGGGTGACCTGGCGCGAGGGGCTGAGGCAAGATGAGCAGATCCTGAAGGATCTTGAGCAGGAAATAGCCCCTGTAACGCCTGAGCACGACAGCAAGCTGCAGGAGCTGCTGCGCCTGCTGGCGCACAAGGTGGAGCACCCGGTCAACCCAGGCAACAAAAAGGTCCTGATCTTCTCTGCCTTCTCTGACACGGCAGCCTACCTCTATGACAATGTAAGCGCCTTCATGAAGGAGAAGTTCGGCCTGGACTCCGCCGTCATCACAGGATCCATTGACGGGCGCACTACCATCAAGGGCTTCAAAGCCACCCTGAACAACGTGCTGACCTGCTTTTCGCCTGTGTCCAAGGACCGAGAAGTGCTCATGCCTGGGAGCCAGGACAACATCGACATTCTCATTGCCACGGACTGCATCTCCGAGGGGCAGAACCTCCAGGACTGCGACTACCTGGTCAACTACGACATCCACTGGAACCCCGTGCGCATCATACAGCGCTTCGGGCGTATTGACCGCATAGGCAGCAGCAACAATGCCATACAGCTTGTCAATTTCTGGCCCGACCTCACCCTGGACGACTACATAAACTTAAAATCGCGCGTGGAGACGCGCATGAAGATAACGGTCATGACTTCCACAGGCGACGACGATCCCATCAACCTTGAGGAGCAGGGAGACCTTGAATACCGCAAGGAACAGCTGAGGCGCCTGCAGGAGGAAGTCGTCAACATAGAGGACATGTCTGACGGCATCTCCATCATGGATTTGGGGCTCAACGAGTTCAGGCTGGATCTTCTGGACTACATGAAGAGGAACGGGTCAGGAAAGGACCAGGGCTCAGACAATGGCAAGGGTACGGGCAAGCTCACGGCAAAGGACATGGATCTTGTCCCCAAGGGCCTGCATGCCGTGGTCCCTGCCACGGAGGATCTTCCCAAGGGCATCATCTTTGTGCTGAAGAACCTGAACGACAGCATAAACATCAAAAACCGCAACCGCATCCACCCCTTCTACATGGTCTATATGGGCAGCGACGGTGAATGCGTCTGCGACTACCTTAATCCCAAGAAGCTTCTGGACAGCGTCCGCCTGCTCTGCCGCGGCAAGGACCGCCCCATAAAGGAGCTCTGCAGCCGCTTCAACAGGGAGACAAGGAACGGAAGGAGCATGTCCAGGGTGTCGAAGCTTTTGACTCGCGCCATAGGGTCCGTCACAGACCTCAGAGAAAAGAACGATGTCATGAGCCTTTTCTCTGCCGGCGGAACGACTGCCCTGATTGACAGCGTGTCCGGACTGAACGACTTTGAGCTCATCTGCTTCCTTGTCGTGCAGGATCCAGGCACAGGCAGTGCAGAAGACAGGCAGAAGAGTGTATAGGGAGGAAGACATGCTTGACTTTCCAGCATCCACGGAATTTGGGAAAAGGCTGCCCAAGCACGTGCTGCTTGAGAACGCTGCTCCTGCCGTCAGAAAGGCCTTTAAGGAACAGGTCCTTGAGATCTTGTGGCGCAACAAGCTGGCTGTCAGCACCATGAAGATTGCAGCCGGATCAAAGGTTGCTGAAACAGAGGTGCTTGAGGTGCGCCTTGCATCCCCTGCCCTTGACACTGCCGTCCTGGCTGCGATTGACAAAATCATCCCCTACCATACCGTCTTTTTGCTGGTGCATGACGGACTGTGCCAGGCTGTCATCGGCTACAAGGAAATTGGTGCCAATGGTGCCGTCAAGGCTAATGCCAGGCGGTACTACAGGACGGAGTGGATGAAGGAGGAGGAACTGCCGCTGCACATTGAAGGGGATACCCTTGACGAAGTGTATGAAAACTTTGTCAGGCAGGTTGCAGGGGATGCGCTGGGCAAGGAGGAAGGAGCAGATCTCAAGGAGGACATTGAAAGCCAGGAAAGGCGCGAGGACCTGGAAAAACAGGTTGCAGTGCTGAATGCGAAGCTGCGGAAGGAAAAGCAGCTGAACAGGAAGATGGAGATAAAGGCTGAGATAAGGAAGATTATGAACGAGCTGGGCAAGCCCTGAGACTGTACCGGCTGTCGGCAGTGAGCCTATGCGATGTAGCTTTGCAAGGATACTTTGCAGGAATCTGAGCAGGAATTTCTGCAAGGAACAGGCCGCAGCAGGGCAAAAGTCAGGAAAGGAACCGGATATTGTACCAGACAGGATTAAGAGCAGGAGAGGCAGACAAAATGGAAAAGATGCGCATGGAAAGCACCAGCATGACGGCTAAGAACATAGAAAAAATCGAGGCCTTGTTCCCGAACTGCATTACCGAGACCAGGGATGCAGACGGAAAGCTAAAGAAGGCAGTCAATTTTGAGATGCTGCACCAGATGCTCGCCGAAGACGTGGCTGAGACAGACGAGGCGTATGAGTTTACCTGGGTTGGCAAGAAGGCTGCCATCGTGGAAGCCGGCACTCCCATCCGCAAGACACTGCGCCCCTGCCCTGAAGAATCAGTGAACTGGGACGAGACGGAGAACCTGTATATAGAGGGCGATAACCTTGAAGTGCTGAAGCTTCTGCAGGAGAGCTATCT
>CAVJEZ010000122.1:0-6230 GCA_963648625.1 Odoribacter splanchnicus | reverse complement strand
CCACAAGGATGGAGGCAGACTGCATCGCCGTCTGCTGTCCGCTCTGCCAGATGAATCTGGACCTGCGCCAGAAACAGGCCGGCAGCGCCATGGGAACCAAGTTTGACATACCGGTTCTCTACTACAGCCAGCTTATGGGACTGGCCTTTGACGTCAGCGAACGCAGGCTCGGCCTTGACAAGCTCGTTGTCTATCCCAAACGCCTTCTGGCAAAAATCAGGGCCCTCAATACAGCTGCCAAAATCAGGCAAGGAGGCCGGGCATGAGAATAGGCGTTTTCGTCTGTCACTGCGGAAGCAATATCGCAGGCACAGTGGACTGTGCCAAAGCTGCCCAAAGTGCACTTGAACTTCCCGATGTAGTATACGCCACAGACCTGATGTACACCTGTGCCGAACCCGGCCAGGCTGCCATCGAGAAAGCCATCCACGAACAGCAGCTTACCGGCGTTGTGGTGGCTTCCTGCTCCCCGCGTATGCATGAGCAGACATTCCGCAAGACGGTAGAACGTGCCGGCCTTAACCGCTACATGTTTGAAATGGCCAACATACGCGAACATGTCTCGTGGATTGGCAAGGACAAGGAAGCCAATACAAACAAGGCTTCCGAGCTCATCGGCATGGCCGTAATGAAGCTGCGCAACAACCGCCCGCTGTTTGCCCAGCGTTTTGACATCACAAAGCGCGTGCTCATTATCGGCGGCGGCGTGGCCGGCATCCAGGCAGCCCTTGACTGTGCCGACGGCGGCATCCCGGTTATCCTGGTGGAGCGCGAGCCCACTATCGGCGGCAAGATGGCCAAGCTGGACAAGACCTTCCCCACCGTGGACTGTTCTGCCTGCATTCTCGGACCCAAGATGGTGGATGTGGCCCAGCACCCCAATATCACCCTGTATGCTGCCTCCGAAGTGGAAAGCATCAGCGGCTATGTAGGCAATTTTGACGTCACCATCCGCAAGAAAACAACCTATGTTGACTGGTCCAAATGCACAGGCTGCGGCACATGCACGGAAAAATGTCCCAGCAAGAAGGTGCCGGACCGCTTCAATGAGGAAGTCGGCCTGACAACAGCCATCAACATTCCCTTCCCTCAGGCCATTCCCAAGCGTGCCTCCATCAATCCTGACTACTGCCGCAAGCTGACCACAGGCAAATGCGGCGTCTGCGCCAAGGTATGCCCTACCCAGGCCATCAACTATGAGATGAAGGACGAGCTGGTTACCGAGAAAGTGGGCAGCATCATAGCCGCCACAGGCTATGACCTCATGGACTGGACGAGCGCCTACTCCGAATACGGCGGCGGCCGCTATCCGGACGTGATTACCTCCCTGCAGTATGAGCGCCTCCTCAACGCCTCAGGACCTACCGGCGGGCACATCGTCCGTCCCTCTGACGGGAAGGAACCGAAGAAAATCGTCTTTATCCAGTGCGTGGGCTCCCGTGACAAGTCCATCGGAAGGCCGCTCTGCTCAGGCTTCTGCTGCATGTACACGGCCAAGCAGGCTGTCCTGACAAAGGACCATATTCCCGATTCCCAGTCCTATGTCTTCTATATGGACATCCGCGCTGCGGGCAAGCTCTACGATGAATTTACCCGCAGGGCCATTGAGGAATACGGCACCCAGTACATTCGCGGCCGTGTTTCCAAGATTTACCCCGACGGCAACGGCCAGTACGTTGTCTGCGGTGCCGACACGCTCCTGGGCAAAAAGGTCGAGGTGACCTGCGACATGGTCGTCCTGGCCGTCGGCATCGAGGCCAGCAAAGGAGCCTCACAGCTGGCTGAAAAGCTGCGCATCTCCTACGACCAGTACGGATTCTTTGTTGAAGGGCATCCCAAGCTGCGACCGGTGGAAACAAATACGGCCGGCGTTTATCTCGCCGGTGTCTGCCAGGGCACAAAGGATATCCCAAGTTCCGTGTCCCAGGGATCGGCAGCTGCAGCCAAGGTCTTGTCGCTCTTCTCGCGCGACAAGCTGGAAAACGACCCGCAGATTGCCCATGTCAATCCGGGACGCTGCGTAGCCTGCGGCAAGTGCATACGCTGCTGCCCGTTCCAGGCCATCAAGGAAGAGGTTTTCCGCGGCCAGCTCAAGGCCAAGGTCATAGATACCGTCTGCCAGGGATGCGGCGTCTGCACGTCAACCTGTCCGCAGGGAGCCATCCAGCTCTCGCATGCCACAGATAACGAGATCCTCGCGGAGGTAAACTTATTATGCCAGTATTAGAAGGCAAAGAACGCAGAATCGTTGCATTCCTCTGCAACTGGTGTTCCTACGGCGGTGCCGATACTGCTGGTGTAGCCCGTGCCACCCAGCCGACGGATCTGCGTATTATCAGGGTTCCCTGCTCAGGGCGTATCGATCCCCTCTTTATCCTCAGGGCGCTCATCAACGGGGCTGACGGCGTGCTGGTTTCAGGCTGCCATCCCAATGACTGCCACTACTCGGCAGGCAACTTCTATGCCCGCCGCCGCCTTGAAATCCTGAAGCACTTCCTGCCGGTGCTCGGCATAGACGACAGGCGCTTTGAATACACCTGGGTCTCGGCTTCAGAAGGCGCACGCTGGCAGCAGGTCGTGACAAACTTTACAGACCGCATCCACAAGCTTGGACCTGCGCCAAAGCTTGAAGATGCCGAGCCACTGCTGAAAATAGCCGACATGGCACTGACTCCCCTGCGCCCCCTTGGCACAGGTCAAAAGGCTCCGCTGGACCAGCTTAAGCAGGCCATCAAGGAACGCCTCCCCGAGCTGGATGTGGTCATAGGATGGCAGAAAGGCTACGACGATGCCCATACAGTCCCGCTCTTCATGCACACGCCTGAGGACGTGGACCGCCTTGTGTGGGGCCCCCTGAACGTCAACAATCCCGCTACCTATATCAATTCCTATATAGGGCGCACTGTGCCGGCCGACAAGGTGAAGAAAATCGGCGTCGTGGTCAAAGGCTGCGATTCCAGGTCCGTTGTCGAGATGCTTCAGGAAAAGCTCATCGACAGGGAAAACATCGTGCTCTTTGCCATGCCCTGCGAAGGAACCTTCGACATGGCCCGCATAGACCAGGCCCTCGGGCGCTACACAAAGATCGATGCGGTTGAATACGACGAGGCCGGCATCAGCATCACCGCTGACGGCAAGACGCAGCGCTTCTGCATTGCAGACTATGCCCAGGGCAAATGCTACAACTGCTCCATGCCGCTGGCGCAGACTGCCGATGCATCCTTTGGCGAGGCCCCCGAAATCACGGGCACGCCTGTGACGCCGCCTGAGCTTGCCATGCTTGATGCCATGAGCCTGCAGGAACGCTTCTCGTTCTGGAAGGGTGCCATGGAGCGCTGCCTGCGCTGCTACGCATGCCGCAATGCCTGTCCTCTCTGCGTCTGCCGCGACCAGTGCATAGCCGAGACCCGCGACCCGCATTTTGTGAGCCAGGAAAACACGGTCAGGGAGAAGATTTTCTTCCAGTATATTCATGCGACGCATCTGGCAGGCCGCTGCACAGGCTGCGGCGAATGCCAGCGTGCCTGTCCCGTGGGCATTCCCATTCTCGCACTGCGCCAGCAGATGACCAGAGCCATTGCCGAAATATTTGACAACTACAAAAGCGGCATGGATGCCGAGGCCACGCCTCCCCTGCTTGGCTACCTGGTTGACGAAAAGAACATCAAGCAAAGAGAGCTGTAGAGATGAGTATATATCGCTTCGCCAGGCCGTCCGATCTGCCGGACCTGCTTGCCTTCCTTGCAAAGGAAAACAGGGTCCTTGTTCCCGTTGCCAGGCCGGCCGTAAAAAAGACCGTTGTCTTTTCCGAATGGCAGCCGGGAATGGAATTTACGCTGGACAAGGCGACAGTTCCTGCCAAAGAGGCTGTCCTGCCCCAGTGTGAGACTCTGATCCGTTACGAAAAAGTCCGTGACGAGGAACATCCCGACCTCTTTAAACTGCAGCTTGACGACAAGCCCGAAGCCGCACCAACCGTGGTTTTTGCCTGCCGTTCCTGTGATGCAAGAGGCTATGCCACCCTGGACAGGCCCTACCTGCATGGTCCCTTCAAGGATCCGTATTATGAGGCACACAGGAAGGTTCTGACCGTTATCACGCTTACCTGCAACAGCGGCTGCAGCACCTGCTTCTGCCACTGGGTTGGCGCCGGTCCTTCCTCGCCCGAAGGATCAGACATCCTCATGACCGAGGTAGACGGCGGCTATGTGCTGCAGTCCGTAACGGACAAAGGCCAGGGCATCCTTGAAAAATCCTCCCTCAAGGCCTGCACTCCTGAAAAAGAGCAGGAAATGACAGAGACGCGCAAAAATGCGTGGAAGACACTGGGCGAGAAGCCGGATCTTGCACTGGCTCCGGACAAGGTCCTGGGACGTTTCAAGGATAAGGCTTTCTGGGAAAGGGAATCCGAACGCTGCCTTTCCTGCGGTGCGTGCACATATTTTTGTCCCAGCTGCTACTGTTTCAATATCACCGACGAGGGATCGGGCATGGGCAAGCCGGGACGCCGCATCCGTACCTGGGACAACTGCATGAGCTATCTGTTCACGCGCGAGGCCAGCGGCTATAATCCCCGCCCTGCCAAGAGCGACCGCATGCGCCAGCGTGTTACGCACAAGTTTGCGACCTATCCCGAAAACTGGGGCGCCTTCTCCTGCATGGGATGCGGGCGCTGTATCACGAACTGTCCGGCGCATATTGATATACGCAGTATCGTCCTGGATGCCATGGCGGACAAATAAGGAGTAGGCAATGGCAACAAAAAACACCAAGTCACAGACAAAGAAAAACAAGTCTAGTGCGGTGAAGCCGGCTGCCCGTACAACTGCTGCCCAGGCCGGCGCTGCAGAAGAAGCAAAGGATGCTGTGAAAGCCTCTCCCAAAGCAAAAAAGGCCACAAAGGCCCAGGCTGCCAAAGGAAAGGCTGCTTCTGCAAAAAAGACAGCTGCCCAGGCTGAAAAGAAGCCTGTCCAGGCTCCTGCTGTCAAAGAAGCCGAAGCTCCTGCCGTGAAGGAAGAAGCCAAGGCTCCCGCTGTAAAGGAAAAGGCCGAAGCGCCTGCCGTAAAGGAAGAAGCCAAGGCTCCCGTTGTCAGGGAAGAGGCCGCTCCTGCGGTCAAGGAAAAGGCCGAAGCCCCTGCTGTGAAGGAAGAAGCCAAAGCTCCCGCTGTCAGGGAAGAGGCCGCTCCTGCGGTCAAGGAAAAGGCCGAAGCCCCTGCTGTGAAGGAAGAAGCCAAAGCTCCCGCTGTGAAGGAAGCAGAGACTCCCGCCGTACAGGAAGAAGCCAAGGATGCTCCGGAAGCAAAGGAAAGCACTCCTGCAAAGGATGGCGCCATTGCAGCCAGAATCCTGCTTAAGCCCAATAAGGACGGAAGCAAGCTTACCCCGGTTGCACCCCGTCCGGAAATCAAGGGCAACCCGTACAAGCCCATGGTCTGTACGGTTCTTGAGGTCATCCGCGAGACGTCCAATATCAAAACGTTCCGTATCGGCATTGACGACCCCGAGGAAGCAAAGAACTTCCATTTTGAGCCTGGCCAGGTGGGACAGCTTTCCGTTTTCGGAACAGGCGAATCCACCTTTGTCATCAATACGCCTCCTTCCGTGAAGGACTATCTGCAGTTTTCCGTCATGATGGCAGGCGAGGTTACCACTGCCATTCATAACCTGTGCAAGGGCGACAAGGTAGGCGTTCGCGCGCCGCTGGGACGGCCCTTCCCGTATGAACTGTGGAAGGGCAAGGATCTCTTTTTCATCGGCGGCGGCATAGGCATGGCTCCTATCCGCACCATCATGATGCACTGCCTTGAGCACAAGCAAGACTACGGTACAATAAGCCTGCTGTATGGTGCCCGTTCTCCCCAGGACCTGACCTATCAGTACGAGCTGGACAGCTGGATGAAAAATCCTGACCTCAACTGCACGCTGACCATTGACCGCGAGGCCGAGGGCTGGCCGCACAAAGTGGGCATGATTCCCAATGTCCTGCGCGAGCTGGCTCCCAAGGCTGACAACTGTGTAGCCATCCTGTGCGGACCGCCAATCATGATCAAGTTCACGCTCATGGCCCTGGACGAGATGGGCTTCTCACATGAGAACGTGTACACGACGCTTGAAAAGCGCATGAAGTGCGGCATAGGCATCTGCGGACGCTGCGGTATAGGCGGCAAATATGTCTGCCTGGACGGTCCTGTGTTCTCCCAGAAGGAACTGGACGATCTTCCGCCCGAACT
>CAVJEZ010000121.1:0-6268 GCA_963648625.1 Odoribacter splanchnicus | reverse complement strand
TTGTTGCCTATGACCTCGCGCATGGCAGCTTCTGCTGCATTGTGCACCAGGGCAATGGGATCAGCCACATTGAACAGGAACTGCACGGCATCCTTGATTTTGTACTGTACTGAAAACTGCACATTGACGACGTTTTCATCGCCGGTCAGCATGGAGGCTTCCCTGGGCATGGTTTTGACCCTGCCCTGCTGGAAGGTCGTGGACTGGCCCACGTTGCGGTAGCCGACCTCGGAACGCAGGACCTGCGTCACCTTGGGCTTGTAGACGCTTTCCAGAGGCACGGGCAGTGCGTAGTGAGGACCAGGGCCGGTAGAGCGGTCGTATTTGCCGAAGCGGAGGACAACGCCTTCTTCATCGGGATTTACAATGTAGATGCCCGAAAGCATCCAGAGTGCAACCAGAATAAGTCCGACAATGGCAAACCCGCGTCCGCTGCCGTCACCTGAAAATTTTGGCAGCTTGAAACTGAACGGGAAGTTGAATTTTTTTCCGCCGTCATTGCCATTGTTTCCGCCGCCGTTATTGCCGCGGCTTCCCCAGAAATCGTTGTCATCCTGATCGTCGGACTGGTCATCATAATCACGGGGCGGCCTTGTGTTCTGCTGCCGTGACCGTTTTTCCTGTAGTTTGTCCCAGTCCCAGTTTTTGTGAACTGCGGGGATTGAACTCATGCGCTATGGCCCTCCAAAAGGCTGTCATAAAATGCATTCCGGATGAACGGAAAATTCTGTACGCAGAAGAGCGTGTATCTGGGCGGCATGCTGAAAAACAGACAGCCGCTTCTGTCTCTCTTACAAACGGTCTGACTATGTCAGAGGACAGGCAAAAAAGCAAACACCTAGCCGTTTTGACCTTTATTTTGCCGGTTTTGCCGTGGGGTTGTATCGTTTTTGCCGTAGAAAGATTCCCTGCTGTACAAGCCTGGCTTTATACCCGGTCCATTGCAGAAGCCGGAGTGTAGGGTGAGGCTGAAGCCTGAGGTAGTCTTTACTTGTGCTTTTTTGAGCTTCTGGCCTTCTTTCTGCGCTTTCTGGCGGCATAGAAAGCCTGGACATGCTGTTTTTTTCCTATTTCTTTCCTCAATCCTGCACATGGACCGTATTGTCTTTGCAGGCAGACATACACTATACCCAAAGCAGTATTGTACATTTTATCGGAGCTTTTCCACAGGAGATTTATATGCGGGTTACGTTGTCTTCATGGAACGTCAATGGCCTGAGAGCTGTCTCGGCCAAAGAGGACTGGGCGTGGTTTGCGCAGACACCGTCTGATATCATAGGCCTGCAGGAGACCAAGGCCAGTCCAGAACAGCTGCAGGACAATCTGAGGATGCCGGAAGGCTGGCATTCCTATTTTGCTTCAAGCACAGTCAAAAAAGGCTATTCTGGCGTTGCCGTCTACAGCCGCATCAGGCCGCTTGCCGTACAGGCCGAGCTGCCTGATCCCAAATGGCAGGGCGAGGGCAGGATCCTTCACCTGGAATACGAACAGTTCCATTTCATAAACGGCTATTTCCCCAACGGTGGAGCCGAAATCCTGGATGAGAACGGCAAACATCAGGGGCTTTTCAAGCGCCTGTCATACAAGATGGGCTTTTTTGACGCCTTCCTGCAGTATGCACAGGACTTGCGCAGGACAAAGCCCATTGTGGTCTGCGGTGACTTTAATATTGCCCACAAGGCCATTGATCTGGCCCGTCCCAAACAAAATGTCCTCAACACCGGCTTTCTGACGGAAGAGCGTGCCTTCCTGGACAGCTTTTCCTCACAGGGCTTTATCGACACCTTCAGATACGTTCATAAAGAGGAAGAAGGCGCCTATTCCTGGTGGTCGTACAAGTCGAGGGCAAGGGAAAAGAATATCGGCTGGCGCATAGACTATTTCTTTGTCTCAGAGGAACTTGAATCCCATATAGAAGACGCCTGGATTGAAAAGGACCAGTACGGTTCTGACCACTGCCCTGTCGGCCTGGCACTTTCTTTTTAGCGTGTTTTTTTGTGGTCCCTGCCTGCTTCTGGGATGCTGCCGGATTCACTGTCCCATTCGTCTGCATTTATGCCTGTTTCAGAGGCCGTACTGCAGACAATCGGGGCGTCCGGTTCTTCATCGCCAGGCCAGTCAGTAAAGGCATCTTCTTCACAGTGCGGGAAGCATTTATCATGTACGCTGTCCCGGGCCTGCAAATCCCGGGGCTCGTCTGAGACCGGGGGAAGAAGATCTGGCGCCTGTCCCAGAAGCTGCATTTCAATGACTTCCAGGAGACGGCCGAGGCCGAACCCTGTCTCTGCAGACACCGGCAGGGCATCGGGAATGTTTTTCAGGATGTCTTCCCTGGCAGGCTCAGGCACCTTGTCCCATTTGTTGAGGACAAGCAGGCATGGCATCCCGTCCAGCCCGAGCTGCTGCAGAATATGGTTCACCGAGTCAATCTGCTGGTAGAGGTCAGCGTGCGAGGCATCGGCTACGTGGACAAGCAGATCGGCACTGTCCAGTTCTTCCAGCGTGGCGCTGAAGGCCTCCATCAGTTCCTCGGGAAGGTTGCGTATAAAGCCGACTGTGTCTGCCAGGATGATTTCCCTCTGCCTCGGGAAGCGCAGCCTCCTGGTTGTCGTATCCAGCGTGGCAAAGAGCTTGTTCTCTGTGAGGACATGGGAGCGGGTCAGTATGTTGAGTAGCGTGGACTTGCCTGCATTAGTATAGCCTACCAGTGCCGCTAGGGAGAGCCCGCCCCTGGACCTTGCCCTGCGTGTAAAGGCACGCTGCCTGCGCAGCGAGTCAAGTTCGGCTTTCAGGCGTCCCATGCGCTCGCGGGTGCGGCGCCTGTCTATTTCAAGCTTTGTTTCGCCCATGCCCTTGCCGCCTATGCCGCCCATAAGCCTGTCCATGGTGCGGTTTTTGCCCGTAAGCCTGGGCAGCGCATATTTGAGCCTTGCCAGCTCGACCTGCAGCTTGCCTGCCTTGGACACGGCGTGCTGCGCAAAAATGTCCAGGATGAGCTGTGTCCTGTCCAGAACTTTCCGTTCCGTAATGTCAGCCAGATCGTGCAGCTGGGACGGGGCCAGCTCGCCGTCAAAAATCAGCATGTCGGCATGCTGTGAGAGGGCCAGCACTTCCAGCTCGGCCATTTTTCCCTTGCCAAGGCTGTAGTTTCTGCCACGAACCCTTTGTACCAGGCGTCCTGCCACAGTGATGCCGGCTGTTTTGGCCAGCTCGGCCAGCTCGTCAAGGTTGCTTTCCTGCCTGTACCGTGATTCTGGTGAGAATGAGACCAGAAGGCAACGTTTCTCTCCGTCTGTTTTCCGCCTGTCTGAGTCCTTTGTGTCCCTGGTCAGTTCATCTTCCAGGGCCAGTGCCGTGGCAGTCAGATCGGATTTGGGCTGGTCCCAAGGCATCATGCCGCCGACAAGATAGGGCTTTTGCGCTGTCGGCGGCAGAAGGTGCGCAGTCTGCCACTGCATGGGCAGGCCGTCTTTTGAAACAGTTATAACGTTGATGCTGTCCAGGCGCAGAAAGAGGAGATCCATGAGATCTTCCTCTGTCAGTCCTTCGCTGTTCAGATGGGTATGCAGGAGCCTGACTCCGCGCAGGCGAGTAGTTGCCGTGCGCTGCCTGTCAAGCTCGGGAATGAACAGGCCGTCCGGCCTGCCAACCAGGATAAGCTGGACCCGTCCCTTCCTGTCTATGAGCAGGCCGATCTGGCGTTCAAGGGAGCGTGCAAGAAGAGCAAGTTCCCTGGCCTGATCAAGCCTGTAGACTTCATCAGACGGGAACTTGCGTTTGCCAAGACGTTCCAGCGATTTGAGCTGGCCTGGCCTCAGTCCTTGCAGATTGCCTTCTAAAAGGGAAATGGCCTGTCTCCCGTATCAGCAGCGGCGGTACCGCTACGGACGGATATAGGATGTAATAAGCGCATCGTAGCGGGCCGTGGCGTCAAAGGCACGCGAAGCCATGCGCTGGCGGAAGAGGAGGCTCACGCAGTTGTTGTTGGCCTTCATTTCCTCAATGGCGGATTCGTACCACTCTGTTCCGGGAAGGACCAGGATGGAATGGAAGTTTTTGGCTGCCGCACGGATAAGGCAGGGACCGCCGATGTCTATTTCTTCCACGGCCTGCTCAAGCGAGAGCTGCCTGGAGACGGCGCCGGCAAAGTTGTAGAGATTGACAACCACAAGATCAAAGGGGCGTATTTTCAGCTCCTCCAATACCTGCATGTGTTCGGGGACGTCCTTGTTGGCAAGAATGCCGGCATGAATATGGGGATGCAGCGTTTTGACACGTCCGTTCAGTATTTCAGGAAAGCCTGTGACGGAGCTTACGGACTGCACCGGCAGTCCGGCATCCTGAATAACCTTCATTGTGCCGCCTGTGGAGACAAGTTCCACTCCCTGCTCGACAAGGAAGGTCGCCAAGGGGACAAGCCCCTTTTTGTCGGTAACGCTGAGGATAGCGCGCCGGATGGGCAAGAGATCCATGTAGTTCTCCTACAAACTGGTAGCGTGCCCTGCCTTTTGGCAGCGGCAGCTGAATCAGCTGGCAGACATACAGTACATGTGCTACCGGAAACTGAATCAGCATGGTTGCAAGTATTGCACAGAAGGACAGGAAAGGCAAAACGCCCCCTCTATGCTATATGCAACAATAACTGGTATTCTGCATACAGGAAAGCTTTGTCCTGCCTTGGTTATGAGTCTCGAAAAAGACTGAAAAACCATGCCGGCATAAGGATTTTATCAGCAATGACAAACTGTTATGTTAGATATGAAAGTTATATCCATATATCCTTATTTCTTAATATAAGGATATCAGGCTTTAGTAAAACAAAGGGTGTCTTTTCTTGACTTTTTGGCGTTGTTTGGGCAAAGGGAACATGAAAAAAATTATAATTCCCTTCTGTATCACACAGGACAGGGACTCATGCGTACATCTTCTTTCTGCCAGACCG
Organism: Odoribacter splanchnicus; assembly: GCA_963648625.1. GTDB lineage: Bacteria > Desulfobacterota > Desulfovibrionia > Desulfovibrionales > Desulfovibrionaceae > Desulfovibrio. The sequence goes on along the minus strand of CAVJEZ010000121.1, from coordinate 1,326 downwards.
GGCAGAACAGGGTGTACGTATCTTTTGCATAAAAGGAGGATGCCTTGCGTTCTCCTTGCTTGAGCAGGTCCTGCCTAGGCAGGATGTGCTGGAGGGGATACAGGAATTGAGCAATATCAGCAGCAGTCTGCATTCCTGGCATGTTGAGGATTCCGTCGAACTGTACGGCCTGCACGCCTGGGGCGCAGGGTACTTTGATGCAAATGAAAAAGGGGAAGTGGTTATCTGCCCTTACGGTGCAGAGGGACCCAGAGTCTCCATTCCCGATATTATAGAAGGTATCAAGGCGCGGGGCTATAATATGCCTTGCCTTCTGCGTTGCGAGAATATCCTGGATTCACAGATAGCCAGCCTGCATGAGTCCTTCAACAAGGCAATCAAGTCGCTGGGCTACAAGGGAAACTACCGCGGTGTTTTTCCCATCAAGGTCAATCAGCAGCAGCAGGTCCTGGAAGAAATAGCCGATTTTGGCTCACGCTACCATCACGGCATTGAAGTAGGCTCAAAGGGCGAGCTGATAGCAGCCGTTGCCTATATCAGTGACAGGGAAGCCTGTATTATTTGCAATGGCTACAAGGACGGTGAGTTTATCGACCTTGGCCTGCAGGCACAGAGGCTCGGCCACAACGTCATCTTTGTCATAGAGATGCCCGGCGAGCTTGAGACGCTGATTGAACGGTCCCGCCTTCTGGGCATCCGTCCCAAGCTTGGTGTGCGTTGCAAGCTCTCCATGCGCGCCAGCGGCCACTGGGCCGAGTCCGGTGGCGAGCGTTCCGTCTTCGGCTTATCCCCTGCCGAGATTGTGGATATCATCGACAAATTAAAGGAAGAGGACATGCTGGACTGCATGCGCCTCCTCCACTACCACCTGGGATCCCAGATATCCAATATCCGCGACATACGCCTTGGTGCCATGGAAGGCGCCCGTTTTTATGCCGGCCTTGTAGAGGAAGGATGCCCTATGGGCTATCTGGATCTGGGCGGCGGACTGGCCGTGGACTATGACGGCTCCCATACAAACTATTTCTCGTCCAGAAACTACACCATAGACGAATATGCCATGGATATTGTGGAAGCCATCATGTCCACGCTTGATGAAAGCGGCATTGCGCATCCGCATATAGTGACAGAATCAGGGCGTGCAACGGTTGCCTATTATTCCATACTTCTGTTCAACATCCTGGATGTCAGCAAGATAGAGCCGATGCAGCTTCCTGAAACGCTGGATGATGACACGCCTGAGCCTGTTAAAAACCTGCGTGAGGTACTGGCAAGCATTGCTCCCAGAACACTGCAGGAATGCTACAACGACGCCATCTACTATCG
>CAVJEZ010000120.1:0-6271 GCA_963648625.1 Odoribacter splanchnicus | reverse complement strand
GTAGGGACATGGCTGCAGCTTCCGTCCGCCGATGTGGCGGAACTTATGGCAAGAGCCGGCTATGACTGGGTTGCCGTGGACATGGAGCACGGCTCCTTTGGCAGGCAGGGGCTGCCCGACATCTTCCGCGCCATCGAATGCGGCGGGGCCGTTCCTTTTGCCAGGCTTGCCGAGGCGACCAAGCAGAATATCAAGGCCGCCCTGGAAGCAGGGGCGCAGGGCCTGATTTTCCCCATGATTGAGAGCCGCGAGCAGCTGGACAAGGCCATTGACCTTTCCCTCTATCCGGGGCTTGAGGACTGGCCTGGCGCCAATCCTGCGGAAAACCGCGGCGTAGGCTACTGCCGCGCCAATGTCTTTGGCAAAAACTTTGACGAGTACCGTACAGGGACTGCAAAGGATCTCTTCCTGGTGGCCCAGATCGAGCATATCCGCGCAGTGGAGAACCTGGAAGCCATATTGTCCCACCCGAGGCTTGATGCCATCATGGTTGGGCCGTATGACCTTTCCGGCTCCATGGGCCTGACAGGCCAGTTTGACCATCCGAAGTTCAAGGAAGCCATGGAGCGCATCAATGCCTGCTGCCAGCGCATGGGCGCAAGAATGGGCCTGCATATCGTGCAGCCTGATCCCGAGGCTCTCAAGGCACAGATTGCGTCAGGGGCCCGCTTTATTGCCTACGGCATTGACACTGTCTTTTTGTGGCGCTCTGCAGAGCGTCCTGCCAGGTAGCAGCCGCAGGCTGCACAGTGCAGAACGGATTTTGTCTGTATCTCGTTCTTTTCAGTTTGGAGAAGAAGGATGAAAATAACTGTTTTTGGTGGATCCGGATTCCTGGGATCGCATATCTGCGACAAGCTGACAGAAGCCGGCCATGAAGTGACCATTGTGGACCTTAATCCCTCTCCCTGGCTCAAGCCCGAGCAGAAGATGCTGGTGGGCAGCATCCTTGACGAGGAGACTGTGGACAAGGCCGTTGCAGATGCCGACTTTGTCTTCAACTATGCCGGCATTGCCGATATAGGCGAGGCCAACAACCGTCCCGTGGATACGGCCCGCCTCAATGTGGTGGGCAACGTAATGGCCCTTGAAGCCTGCCGCCGCCATAAAGTCAAGCGCTATGTCTTTGCCAGCTCCCTCTATGTATACGGCCGTTCCGGCGGCTTCTACCGCTGCAGCAAGCAGGCCTGCGAAATCTACATCGAAAACTACCAGGCCATGCACGGCCTTGAATACACCATCCTCAGGTACGGCTCCCTGTACGGGCCAAGGGCAGACAACCGCAATGCCATCCACCGCTTTGTGCACGAGGCCATGACCACAGGATGCATCACCTACTACGGCGCTCCCACGGCACTGCGCGAGTATGTGCATGCCGATGACGCCGCCCAGGCTACCCTGGAGGTGCTGGATCCTGCCTATGTCAACCAGAATATCATTGTCACGGGCAACCAGCCCATGCGTGTCGGCGATCTCTTCAAGATGATCGGCGAAATCCTGGGCAAGGACATAGAGATCCACTACCAGAACGATCCCAACAGCGGACACTACCAGATTACGCCCTATGCCTTCATGCCCAAGATAGGCCGCAAGCTTGTGCCGCCCCTGACAGTTGATCTGGGCCAGGGCATACTGCGCGTCATGGAAGCAGAGCACAGGGCCGAGCATCCCGAGCTGAACGAAGAGGGCGGCTACCTGGTGCCTACCGACGATTAGTACAGGACAGAACAGGATTTCAGGAGATAAAGTCATGAACATAGTTGCCATCATCCCCGCCCGCATGGGATCCAGCCGTTATCCCGGCAAGCCCCTGGCCCCGATCCACGGCATTCCCATGGTCGGCCATGTTGCCTTCCGCACAGCCAAAAGCTCCATTCTGACTGACACCTATGTGGCCACCTGCGACGATGTCATCAAGGAATACTGCGAAAAGAACGGCTTGAAGTGTATCATGACCTCTGATACGCACACAAGGTGCTCCACAAGGACAGCCGAAGCCGTCCTGAAGATTGAGGAAATGACCGGCAAGCGCGTTGACATCGTTGTCATGGTGCAGGGCGACGAGCCCATGGTGCAGCCCCAGATGATAGACGATGCCGTGAAGCCCATGCTGGACGATCCCAGCATCAACGTGGTCAACCTGATGGCAGACATGGCCACGGTAGAGGAATTTGAGGATCCCAACGAAGTCAAGGTCGTGGTGGACCGCAACAATGATGCCCTGTATTTTTCCAGGGAGCCCATTCCTTCCCGCAAGAAGGGCGTGACTGACGTGCCCATGCGCAAGCAGGTCTGCATCATTCCCTTCCGCAGGGACTACCTTATTGAGTTCAATGCCATGGAAGAGAGCCCCCTGGAGATTATCGAGTCTGTCGATATGATGCGCATCCTGGAGCATGGCGGCAAGGTGAGAATGGTTCCCACCAGCTTCAAGACATGGAGCGTTGATACCCCCGAGGATCTGGCCCGTGTGGAGAAGCTCATGACCGGCGACAAGCTCATGGAAACATACAGACGCTGATGAGCATAGCAACAAGACTGAGAACCGCCCTGCGCGAGCTTTGGATCTTCCTTTGGAGCTGGATCCCCACACAGGGCGGCACTGCCTTGCGCTGGCTGTGCCTGAAACCGTTTTTTGCCTCCTGCGGCAGGGTGCGCATTTCCACCGGCGTTGAGCTTATTGGCCTTGGCTCCATGCACTTAGGCGACGGCGTGCGCATCGGGCGCCACTGCTTTTTGTCAGCACAGAACGGCGTTTTGAAGCTTGGCGACAATGTTTCCCTTTCTCCCAATGTGCATGTGGGGGCCGATGACGGCACAATTACCATTGGCGCCGGAACGGCCGTCGGCATGGGATCTGTTCTGCGCTGTTCCAACCACCGCATTGACAGGACTGATATTCCCATGATTGAGCAGGGGCATGTATCCGGCACCATCGTTATAGCAGACGATGTCTGGATAGGGGCCAACTGCGTGATTACGCCTGATGTAACCATAGGCAGGGGGGCAGTTGTCGGGGCCGGTGCCGTTGTGACCCATGACGTAGCTCCCTATGACATTGTGGCAGGGGTTCCTGCCAGGGTCATAGGCCACAGGGGAAAGGACGGGCAGGAAAGGCAGAGCCTCTGAGTACCGCCTGGCAGAAAAACTTTGCACAACCGCTTTGCGGATTATCTGTGCAGCCCCACTGCCTGCTGAGTTTGTCTGCAGAGTCTGATTGGAGAAACTGTATGTCATTGAAATGTCTTGTTTTCGACTGCGACGGCGTCATTCTGGACAGCGTGCCCACCAAGACAAAGGCTTTTGCCAGGCTGGCAGAGCCGTATGGTGCCGAGGCAAGAGACCGCTTTGTCATGTTCCATAAGACGCATGGCGGCGTGAGCAGGTACCGCAAGTTTGCCTGGTTTTTCCAGGAAGTGCTCGGCAAAGAGATCACGGAGGAGGAATCAAAGGAGTGGGGACGCCTCTTCTCCGAGTATTCCCTTGACGAGATCAAGCGCTGTCCCCTGATAGAAGGCATAGAAGACGTCCTGACGACCTGGAAGGGACGCCTGCCCATGTGCGTGTGCTCTGGCACCCCGACAGAGGAGCTGGTGCAGGTTCTGAAGCTGCGCCGGCTGGACGGTTTCTTTGACCTGATTCTTGGCTCTCCGCCGGCAAAGGCAGAAGTACTGGCCAATATCGTGCGCGACATGAAGCAGGATCCTGCCGATGTCCTCATGGTGGGCGACGCCTCAACAGACAGGGATGCCGCAGAGAAAGTGGGCACAATGTTTTACGGCTGCGGCCCGGAACTGAAGAATGACGGCCTTTTCCCCTGGGGCATGACCCTGACCGGCCTTAATGCCTGGATTGCCGATCATGCGTAAGTTGTCTGCCCGGAAACTGGGCTGCAGTACATGGCTGAGAATCTTGTGCCTTCTTTGCGCACTTGCCCTCTGCCTTGTCATTGCGGGCTGCAAAAAGGATGAAGAAAAAGGCTCTGGCCAGGAATCGTCCGTGACTGAGCCTGCCGGCAGGGCTGATGCTTCCAAGCCTGAAAGCCAGAATAAAAGCTATGCCCTCTCTGAGCCGGAAAAGCCTGCCTCAGAGGAGGAGCAGGCCAGGGCTGTCAGCATTGTGGAGTATGCCAACCAGTCGGACAAGGCCTTTGCCAGCCCCTGCGGGCAGGAGCCTGCCCATATTATGGCAGGAGTGCTTCTCTACAAGCAGGAATTTGACGCCTTTTACATAAAGGACAGGCTGGGCGACCGCTGCCTGCGCAAGCAGCTTGCTCTCCCCAAGGATGTGTTTTCTAAGGAAGATGCAAAGGCTCTCAATGACAGCCTGGAAAAGATGGACGAACAGCGAACAGCCATGCGCAAGGAATATGACAAGCTTTGCGCCTATATCGCTGATCCGGAAATCGTCGATAACGGTGCCAAGGGCGATGCCCTGACAAGCCAGATCGGCACGCATATGAAAAGCTATGCTGAGGCAGTCATTGCGTACAGAAATGTCCTGGAAAAGGCCTCGCTTGAGGCCCAGAATATTCTCTTAAAGGGGCATCCGCTTAAGGATCATGTCCTTATTGCCCTGGATATCGCGAATCTGATTCACAAGGAGGCGGAGGCCATCTCCCTCTCTGAACCGGATCCGGAGAAGATGGACGCTTCCCTGGCGCAGCTGGAAGAAAAAATCACCACAGCTGACAGGCTTCCCTTTCCCATAGCCGGCACGCCTGAGATGTATTACCGCCATTTCCTTAAAGAAGCTGCAAAAATGGCAGCCCTCTTCCGTACAGGGCAGAAGGAGTCCTTTCACAAAAAGATTCGTACTGATCTCAATGCAGGCTGGGAGGAATGCAGCCGCCAGTACAACCAGTTTGTGGATGCCGTGAACGGCCTGTAGCCGCAGGCCTGTCTTGAAAGTCCAAAATAGAAGTGCGCAGTCCTGCCTTTGAACAGAATTGCGCACTATATTTTTCCCTTTTTTGTGTTCCGCCTAGTCGTCCAGGATAACGGCAAAGCCCTCGCTGTCCTTGTCGTGCGCCAGCAGGTGGTGCTTTGCCAGATACTTTCTTCCTTCTTTTGCAAAGGCCTCATGCGTGCAGTCAGGATCGATGCCGGGACAGTATTCCTTTGCCATGGCCAGGCTGTCAGGGTCTACAATGTTGCCCCTGAAAAAGGGCCAGGCACGGCAGACATCGGGCTTGCCTGCATGGACAGTGCAGCCTTCGCCCTTCTTGAAGAAAATGCAGGCGCCGTCAGCGCCTGTCCTGATTTGCAGCTTGCCCAGGCGGTATTCACCGTATTTTGCGACAAACTCCCCGGCTGAAAGGCCAAGGGCATGCGTGATGCGCACCAGATCCGAGGGGCTGACCACGATGCCGCCTTCTCCCTGGCAGCACTGGCCGCACATCTTGCAGGTGAAGACAGGGGAGTCGTCCACCGGTGCAGCCACAACCGGCTCTTCCTTGCAGTAATCACTCATTGCCTCTCCTCCTGTATCCTGTCCTGGTGCGGCATTCCCTGATGCATCATGAACTTATGCTCCACCATGATGCACCTGTCTTCCACGACCATGATTCCGTTTGCTTCCATGAGGCTTTTTGCCTCTGCACTGCGTATGCCTTCCTGCATCCAGAAGCAGAGCGGCCTGTGCTTCATCTTAAGAACCTCGCGGGCATGGTCTGCGCAATATTGCGGGGCCCTGAAAAGAACGACGATATCTGCCTCTTCCACATCCTGTACAGAGGCAAATGCCGGCATGCCCCAGACTGTTTTGCGCTTGGGATGGACCGGAATCACCTCAAAGCCCTGTTCAATGAGATACCTGCCGACCTTGTCCACAGGCTGTCCCTGAACATCCTTGGCGCCAATGATGGCAATACGCCTGGCTTGTCTGAGAAGCTTGAATATGGCTTTGTCAGAAGCGCATGCGTCCTGGTCCATTATGTCGGTCTCCCTGTCACAGCTGTCTTTGGGGAACAATGCTCAGTCAGCCTCTTTTTGCGTTTTGGCTTCGTATACAACCTGTTCCGGTGCAATTCCGGTGTTGCCGCTAATCCAGTAGGTCCTGAATCCGTCATCCAGAATGCCGTCTTCGATATTTTTGTAGCCGCAGCTGCGGAAGAGATGCCTGTATTCGGCCTTTGTGCGGCGCCATCCCCAGAACTGCTGGCGGCGGATGCCCAGATAATGCAGTATGCCCCTGAGAATGTTCTTGGCAAAATTAACAAAGCTGGCCAGGAGGTTTTCTTCCTCAAGCAGGGAAGCTGAAAGACAGATAA
>CAVJEZ010000119.1:1675-6284 GCA_963648625.1 Odoribacter splanchnicus | reverse complement strand
AGAGAGCTGGAACGCACCATTGAAATTCTCTGCCGCAGGACCAAGAACAACCCGCTCTTTGTGGGCGATCCCGGCGTTGGCAAGACGGCCATGGCCAACGGCCTTGCCCTGCGCATAGCCTCTGGCGACATACCCGAGCGCTTTGCCGCATCCCATATCTACTCCCTGGACATGGGCCTGCTTGTGGCAGGCACGCGCTACCGCGGCGACTTTGAAGAACGGCTCAAGGGCATTGTAAAGGAACTGAAGGACAGGCCGGATTCCATCCTCTTCATCGACGAGATCCACACCATTGTCGGAGCAGGCGCCACCTCGGGCGGCGCCCTGGATGCGGCCAATATCCTGAAGCCCCTGCTTGCCAGCGGCGAGCTGCGCTGCATGGGATCCACCACATTTGAGGAATACCGCAACCATTTTGAAAAGGACAAGGCCCTGTCCAGGCGCTTTGTGCCCGTAAAGCTCTATGAGCCGTCCCATGAGGAATGCCTCAGCATTCTTAAAGGCCTTGTGCAGCGCTATGCCGACTACCACAAGGTGAGCTACAGCGACAGCGTGCTTGAAAGCATTGTGGCCCTGTCAGCCCGCCATGTGCGTGACCGCCTGCTGCCCGACAAGGCCATCGACGTCATGGACGAAACAGGGGCCAGCGTCTACCTGAAAGCCTCTGCCAAAGCCCAGAATACGCAGCAAAAATCCCCTGCCAGAAAGCCCAGGGTGGCCGTGGCCGACGTGGAGCAGGTGGTGGCCCGCATGGCAAACATACCCGCCCAGTCAGTCTCGGGATCGGAAAAGAAGCGCCTGGCAAAGCTTGAGGACAACTTAAAGCAGCGCGTCTTCGGGCAGGACGAGGCCATAGCCCTTGTCTGCCGCGCCATACTGCGCTCAAGGGCGGGCCTGGGACAGCCCAACAGGCCGCAGGGGTCCTTCCTCTTCTACGGGCCGACAGGCGTTGGCAAGACAGAGGTTGCCAAAAGCCTGGCCGAGGTGCTCGGCATTGAATTTTTGCGCTACGACATGAGCGAGTACATGGAGAAGCACTCCGTATCCAGGCTTATCGGCGCGCCTCCAGGCTATGTGGGCTATGACCAGGGCGGCCTGCTCACCGAGGCCGTGCGCAAGTCCCCCTTCTGCGTCATCCTGCTGGACGAGATAGAAAAGGCGCATCCCGACATCTTCAACGTGCTTTTGCAGGTCATGGACGATGCTACCCTGACCGACAACGGCGGCCGCAAGACGGACTTCTCCAATGCCGTCATCATCATGACCTCCAATGCCGGCACCTTTGAGATGAATACCGTTGCCATGGGCTTTACCCAGGCATCACAAGATGCGGCAGGCAGGGCCAAGAAGGCTGTGGAGAACACCTTCACGCCCGAGTTCCGCAACCGCCTTGATGCGCTTGTTCCCTTCCACAGCCTGAGCAGGGACATGATGAAAAACATCGTGCGCAAGTTCCTAAAGCAGATTACGGACAGCCTGGCAGGCCGCCATGTGGAACTGGCTGTCTCTGACGAGGCCCTGGACTGGCTGGCAGAAAAGGGCTTTGATCCGGCCATGGGCGCCCGTCCCCTGCGCAGGCTCATGCGCGACGAGGTGGAAGACAGGCTGACCCAGGCCATGCTCTTTGGATCCCTGCAAAAGGGCGGCAGGGCAAGGCTGAATCTGCACGACAAGGAGCTAGTCCTGGAAACGGACTAATGTCCCATGAACCATATGCTACATCACGCATCTGTCATCCCATGCATACAGCCATGACCAAAGCAGCCCCTGTACAGAAAGCAGGCAAGGATGTTGCCGGGAAAAATGCCGGCCCAGGCGGCCTTAAGCCCTTTGTCAAATGGGCAGGAGGCAAGAAGCAGCTTCTCGCAGAGCTTGCCGCCCGCATGCCTGAGCAGTACGGCAGGTACTATGAGCCCTTCATAGGAGGAGGGGCCCTTCTTCTGCACGTGTGCCCAAGGAATGCCGTCATCAATGACGTAAACAGCCAGCTTCTGAACGTCTACAGGCAGCTTGCAAAGGATGCCGGGGCAGTCATTGCCCTGCTTGACGATTTTGATGCAAAAGAGTGCGATGAAAAGGTCTATATGGCCATGCGGGAACGCTACAATGCCATGATATCCGGCAGCGTGCTTGATGCTGCCTGCGCAGCCCTGATGATCTGGATCAACAAGCACTGCTTCAACGGCCTCTACAGGGTCAATGCAAAGGGGCTCTTCAATGTCCCGTTCAACAACAGGACAGGCGGGGCATCCATGGATGCAGAAAACCTTCGCAGCATAGGCAGCTATCTTTCAACAGGGGCTGTGGAAATACGCGAGGGGGACTTTGCAGATGCCCTCTGCGACGTTCAGGCAGGAGACTTTGTCTACCTGGACTCCCCCTATATCCCTGTGAGCAGCACTGCCAATTTTACTTCCTATGCAAAGACAGGATTTGCAAGGGAAGACCATGAACGGCTTGCCAGGGAGTACAGGCGCCTTGATGCCCTGGGCGCAAAGGTCATGCTGAGCAACAACGACGTGCCGCTGGTGCACGAGCTTTATGCGGGCTTTGCGATCTCGTCCATAGGAGTCAGGCGGGCCATCAACAGGGATGCCTCTGCCCGCAGGGGCCGCGAAGTCATAGTTACCAACTACCAGGCCATGAGCTGACAGGGCATGGGCTATGGATGCGGCATTTGCAAAACACACTGCCTTTTTTTACCAGGCAGAAGGGCTTGCCCTTGTCAAAGGGGATGCGGCCGAGACGCTCGGCTGCATGCGTTCCGGCATTGCGGACATGGTGTTTGCCGACCCGCCCTACTTTCTCAGCAACGGCGGCATTACCTGCAGTTCCGGGAAGATGGTGTCCGTGGACAAGGGAGACTGGGACAGGGAGCCTTCCAGGGACAAAAGGCATGCCTTTTCCAGAGCCTGGATACGGGAGTGCAAAAGGGTGCTTTCCGATACCGGGACCATCTGGATCAGCGGCACGCTGCACAATATCTATGACATCGGCACGGCCCTGGAAGAAGAAGGCTTCAAAATACTCAACAACATAACCTGGCAGAAGACCAATCCTCCCCCGAACCTTTCCTGCAGGTACTTTACGCACAGCACGGAGACCATACTGTGGGCCAGGAAGGACGGCAAAAAAGTGCGGCACTACTTTGACTATGCTGCCATGAAGGAGGCAAACGGCGGCAAACAGATGAAGGACGTCTGGTCAGACATCAGGATGCCGCGCACGGAAAAGGCCTTTGGAAAGCATCCCACCCAGAAGCCGCTGGCCCTTCTTGAAAGAATCATCCTGGCCTCCACAAAGAAGGACGCCCTTGTCGTTGACCCCTTCTGCGGCAGCTCCACAACAGGAGTCGCTGCCCTAAGGCTTGGGAGAAGGTACATAGGCATAGACAGTTCCGAAGAATACCTTGCCCTGTCCAGGCGCAGGCTGGAAGCAGAGTCCGGAACAGGAAGGCAGGAAGAAGACAAAGGAGACAGGCAGAATGAGGCATGATACGGACTTTGGGACGTGGCTTGCGGGCATGCGCCCCAGCATCAACGGCTACGGCTACTACGCTGACTTCCGCAAAATCTACGCCAATGTGGAGGCAATAAAGGTAGAGCTCTGCATCATGAACTCGCTCATAGGCTCCAAAGACATAGAGAATGACTTCAAGAAGCTGCTTGCGCGCTATCCTGAGATTGTGCGCTGCATTCCCATACTGCTGGCAGTCAGGACATCGGAGATATACTGCCAGGACGGGGACGGGGCCTTTGAATACGATTTTGGCAGCAAAAGCTGTTCAGATGAGCAGTATGCCGTCTTCATGCGCAAGACAGGCCTCTTCGAGCTTATCTCCGGCCATATCGTGAACAACCTCATCGACTACTGCCTGGGTGTGGAAACAGGCCTGGACAGCAACGGCCGCAAGAACAGGGGCGGCCACCAGATGGAAGACCTGGTGGAAGGCTATATTGCCAGGACAGGGGCCCCATACCACAAGGAGATGTACCTCCACGACATAGAGAATCAATGGGGCGTTGACATGTCGGCCATATCGGCTGACGGCACGTCCACCAAGCGCTGGGACTTTGTCGTCAGGACAGGGGGTGAGATCTACGTCATCGAGACAAACTTTTATGCCAGCAGCGGCTCAAAGCTGAATGAGACCGCCAGAAGCTACAAGATGATTGCCGAAGAGGCCCGGCAGGTGCAGGGCGTCGAATTTGTCTGGGTGACGGACGGCGCCGGCTGGAAAAATGCAAGGGGCAACCTGGAAGAAACCTTTGGCGTCATGGACCACATCTACAACATCAGGGACCTTGAACAGGGCGTCTTTGACGATCTTTTCAGGCGATAAGTTTTTTCTGCTTCCTCTTGGGATCCGCTCCGGGCACTGTCAATAAAAATACTTGACACATTAATATAGTTTTGATATAAATATATTATCAGTCCGGCTGCAGCGGCCAATCCTGCAGCAAAGCCGTCACCGGACATGAAAAACCTGAAAAGACAATGCCGAGGAAAAACATGCCTTCAAAAAAAATCACTTTGCCAAAAGATATAGACAATCCCGTTTTCATACCGCTGATAGACGCCTGCGCCACAGGCTTTCCGCCGACAAGCA
>CAVJEZ010000119.1:0-1190 GCA_963648625.1 Odoribacter splanchnicus | reverse complement strand
TTGCTTGACTGCCAGCAGCAGACACAACATATCATGAGCCAGGGGGGCATCATGCTTGAGCGGGATGACTTTGAAGAACGCCTCTCCCAGGCCCTTGCCCTGGCCCCCTCCTCCCAGGATGCCCTGACCCTTGAATACGAGGGAAATCCAAAGCTCAGGAAAAAATACTGGCCATACCTTCCCTGGCAGCAGCACTATGTCCATAAAGACGGGGCATGGCAGGCGCTGTCATCATAAGGAAATGCAGGATCTTGCCAGGGGAATATTGCCATTAAAAGCTGAAAGACGGGGCAGCAACCATAAAACTGTCCTTAAAAGGGCTGACGCAGGCCATGCCCTCCAAGAGATACAGCGAAGGATACAGCATGAAAACAGTTCCTTATTCCGTAGACACAGGCGAAGAGGAAGAATTGCAGGTACAGATGACACTTACCCGCAGTTCCAGGAAAACCGTGGGCCTGAAAATCAAGAACAGCCGTAACATCACCCTGACGTTTCCGAGACACTTCACTGACAGCGATATTGAGGACTTTTTGGTGAAGCGCAGGAGCTGGATTGACCGCTATGTTCTGAAGAACCGTATGCGGGAGCTGGAAACCGGGGATCTTCCCAGACTGACACATGAAGAGCTTGCGAAGCTGGGCGATGACACTCTGTCGCTTCTGCGGCCTCTCCTCGATGAATATATCCCGCTTCTCAGGGTCAGAGTGAACCGCGTCACAGTCAAAGCGCAGCGTACCCGCTGGGGCAGCTGCTCAGTCAGGGGAAATCTTAATTTCAACTGTCTGCTGGCCCTTACGCCGGACTATGTCCAGCGCTACATTGTCGTGCACGAACTCTGCCACCTTCTCAATATGAACCACTCACCTGCCTACTGGGCGGAAGTAGCCAGAATCATGCCGGACTACCAGAAGGCTGAAGCCTGGGTCAAGGCTGAGGGCTGGAAGCTCTTCAAACGGCTGCCTTCTGCCTGATGCAGCATTCCTTCCGCTGATTTACCGCATTTTTCCGCCTATCATGCGCCTTTTCTTCACATTCCATCCGCAAAATGCCGCAAGCTGCCATGCCAAGGGAACGAGCCTGTATAGCCATAGATCTCAAGTCCTTCTACGCCTCGGTCGAATGCCTGGACAGAGGTCTTGATCCTCTGGCTGCCAACCTTGTGGTAGCCGACGAAAGCCGTACAGACA
>CAVJEZ010000118.1:0-6301 GCA_963648625.1 Odoribacter splanchnicus | reverse complement strand
GGCAGAAAATATGCCTGACGGCAATGCCATGCGTCCCGGCGACGTGGTGGAAGGCCTTTCTGGCGACACCATCGAAATTGTGAATACCGACGCCGAAGGACGCCTGGTGCTGTGCGATGCACTGGCCTATGTGCAGCAGACCTGGGAGCCCAGCGCTATTATTGACGTTGCAACACTTACAGGCGCCTGTGCCACAGCCCTGGGCGACCAGGTGGCGGGTGTGTTCAGCAATAATGACAGCCTGGCAGGCAAGGTTATGGCCTCCGGCGAAAAAGCCGGCGAGTACAGCTGGCGCCTGCCTTTGTGGCAAGGCTATAAGGAAAAGCTGAAGAGCCCTGTTGCCGACATCTGCCATACAGCGTCACAGCGCCAGGGCGGAGCCATAGTGGCAGCCCTTTTCCTGGAACATTTTATCAAAGACAATACACCGTGGGCTCATCTGGATATTGCCGGTGTTGACTGGTGTGACAAGAAAACTGCCCTGTGCAGCGAGGGATGCAGCGGCTTTGCCGCACGTACCCTTCTTGAACTGGGACGTGGGGATTTTTGATGAACGGAACAGTCTATCTTATTGGTGCAGGCCCCGGCGATCCGGGCCTGCTGACGCTGAAAGCCCGCGATATCCTGAGCTCTGCCGACTGCATAGTCTACGATGCCCTTGCCAATGCCGGCTTCCTTGATTTTGCCCGTCCGGATGCAGAAAAAATCTATGTGGGCAAGATTGCAGACCAGCATGCCCTGCCGCAGTACAAGATCAACGCCCTCCTCATAGAAAAGGCAAAGGAAGGCAAAAATGTGGCACGCCTGAAAGGCGGCGATCCCTATATCTTTGGCCGCGGCGGTGAAGAAGCCCAGGAACTTCTGCAGGCCGGCATACGCTTTGTCGAAGTGCCCGGCATCAGCTCCACCATTGCTGCTCCTGCCTATGCCGGCATACCGCTGACCCACAGGGATTTTGCCTCTTCCGTCACCATAGTTACCGGGCATGAGAATCCCGAGAAGGAAAAAAGCGCCCTTGACTGGCCGGCCCTGGCAAGAAGCGCCTCCACCCTCGTCTTTGTCATGGGCATGAAGAACCTGCCCAACATCGTCCGCAACCTGCTTGATGCGGGCATGGACCCGGCAACGCCTGCAGCCCTTGTCTACCGCGGCACCACGCCAAGCCAGCGCTCCCTTGTCAGCACCCTGCAAAACCTGCCGGATGATGCAAAAAAGCAGGCCTTTACCAATCCTTCCGTCATTATCGTTGGTGCTGTCTGCACCCTGCACGATGAGCTGAACTGGTTCGAGCAGCGGCCCCTCTTCGGGCGCAGCGTGGTTGTGACCAGGGCACGTGCCCAGGCAAGCGGCCTGGCGCATGATTTGCAGGAACTGGGCGCAGAAGTAGTGCAGTTTCCCACTATCCGCATCGAGGACATGCCTGAGGATGCACTGGCGCAGGCCGTGAAAAGGCTTGCTGGGTACGACTATGTGATCTGCACATCTGTCAACGGCGTGCGCAGGTTCTGGAAATGCCTGCGGGATCAGGGCCTTGATGCCAGGGCGCTCGCATCCTGCAAGCTGGCTGCCATCGGGCCTGCCACTGCAGCCGAGCTTGAGGCTCACGGCCTGTATGCCGATATCGTTCCCGAAAAGTACGTGGCAGAAGGCGTTATTGAGGCATTGCAGAAGTGCGGTTCCCTCAAGGGGGCCCGTTTCCTGCTGCCCAGGGCTGAAAAGGCCAGGGAAGTGCTTCCCGAGGCCCTGCGCGATGCCGGTGCAGTTGTGGATGTCGTACCCTGCTACAGGACAGTGCCTGAAGAGGCTCCCTGCGCTGACATCCTTGAGCGCATAAAGCAGGGCAGGGTTGACTGCGTGACCTTCGGATCTTCTTCCACTGTGGAGAATTTCCTGTCCCTTGTACCTGCCGATGTCTTAAAGGCTCATCCGGAGGTGCTTCTGGCAGCCATAGGCCCTGTCACGGCAAAGACCCTTGCCAAATACGGGCTTGAAGCAGGCCTGCAGCCCAGGGAGTACACCATACCCGCCCTGGTGGATGAACTGGTCAGGCACTACGGCGCCTGAAAGAAGGGGAGAGACCAATGACTTTGCCCATTGCCATAGTGGCCTCAGGAAACGGCACCAATGCCCAGGCCATGATCGATCTGATGAAGGCCGGCGTGCTTGATGTGGATATACGGCTCATCTTCAGCAACCGTCCCGGAGCCAGGGTTCTGGAAAGGGCACGCGAGGCCGGCATTCCTGCCATGATGCTGGATCATACAAAGTACGCATCCAGGGAGGAATATGACCGCCAGATGGCTGTTGCCCTTAAGGACAGCGGAGCCGAGGTAATCGTGCTGGCAGGCTATATGCGCGTGCTCACCGAGGAATTCCTCAAGGCCTTCCCCATGCGCGTCCTCAATCTTCATCCCTCGCTTTTGCCGGCTTTTGGCGGCGGCGTGCACGCAGGGCGCGATGCCCTGAACTACGGAGTCAAAATTTCCGGATGCACGGTTCATCTGGTCGAGGCAGAAGTGGACGGCGGGCCTGTGATTATCCAGGCAGCAGTGCCCTGCAAGGCAGGCGACCATGAGGAAGACCTTATGCAGAGGATCCATGCCCTTGAGCACAGGATCTATCCGCAGGCTCTTCAATGGCTTGCCGAAGGCCGTATCAGCCTGTCCGGGCGCTGTGCCACTGTGCGTGATGCGGGCAGGGAAAGAGCGGAGCTCGGGGATGACTGCTTTGTCTGGCCTCCCCTTGAAAAGGGCTTTTAGCCTGTATCCTGCAAACACCGGATATCATAGAAGTCAGGAGTCAATATATGCTTGGTAAACGCTTTTTGAGGGCTGTTGTATTTACCCTGTGCTCTGTCTTCCTGTTTGCTTCTGCAGAGCGTGGCTGTGCCCGTCCGGACGTGGCTGATCTCTTTGTGGAGGCTCTCCTTGCCAGGGATTTGGCTGAGCTCGATGCCGTTTTGTCTTCCAATTTTGTGTTCATAGGCTCAAATGGGCACATCCAGGACAAAGACCATTTCCTGGACTCCCTTAAAAGCGGACGCCTTGCTGTCAAGGACGTGCGCTTGAAGAATACCCGTGAATCAACGGCAGGCTCTGTGCGCATGATTACAGGGAACGGCGTGTTTACGGCTTATTCAGCTGATCCCCTGCCGTCAGGCCTTATGCGCGTGACGCTGATTTCTGACAGAAAGGGATCTGAGGAAGAGCGAATCGTGCTTGTGCAGCTGACGCCTGTTGTCTCCACTAAGGATTGCGCAGACGGCAACTGCCGCATCAAGTAGCCGTGCCATAAGGCGGCCTGTAAGTCTTTCAGTTTGTCAGATAAGAAAAGCCCTGCAACGCTGCATCAGCGTATGCGGGGCTTTATTCATTTGTAAGAGCCAGAGGCTACAGCCTCTTTGAGGCTTATTGTAAAAAAGTTACAGGCACTTTTTTACCATTTCAGAATCTTTTACAGCCATCTCAAGCAGCCTGCTCAGTATATCAGGGGATTTCTTTTCCAGGAGTTTTGCTTTCTTTATTGTGGCAGGCGACAGTTTCAATACTACTGTCTGTTTTTCCTCTTTGCCTTGCTGAGTTAATGCCTGTTCATCCGTAGTTTCGTCTGTAGTCTCTTTGGTCTCCTGAGCTGCAAAAGCCTGCTGCTCTTTTTTGTAGTCCTGCCAGTGGTAAAAGGGGCTTTCAAACTCAGTACCCTGCAGCAAATATAAGTAGATTTCCGCCTTGGAATTGAAGTTACAAGTTCCGTCTGCACGCTTGCAGCCCAGATATATTTGCTTGTCTTTTTTCTGTCTGCCTTTCTCAGGATCCCAGACCTGGCTTACAGCATAAAGACGTATTGAATTGTCCTTTTTGTTGTTATGCTTGCTGAGATAGAAAGAACCCATAATTCCTCCAATTTCCTAATTTGGAAACATATAAAATATCTAGGCTAATAAGAGAAAACGTCAAGAACGAAGGTCTGGATTGTAAAAATTAGCAAATTCCGTCTCTGAGCAAACTATACAAAAAGACAATTCTGGGAAGAAGTCATTTTACAGCAGTGTCCGTCAAATACATGCTTAAATCATTTGCTGCACAAAGCTATTGTACATGAATTGATAAAGCAGCCATTTTGCATTTTGCCACTGTAGCAGAAATTTTTATTGCAAAAGCTTATTTGCTGATTTTCCCTGGAATGCTGCTTCCTGATGGAGTGCCACCTTTTCTTTCCAATAAATAAGGCAGTACCGTCATAAGCAGGCTAATGGTTTTTTGTCCCAGAGGGCTTTTAACAAAAGTTGTGATGGCGTTATATGTTTTTTTTACTGTGTTTACAGAAGAATTAAGCAGGGAAGTCGGAGCAGGCATAAATATCTCCAAAGAAAAATACGTAAAGGGGGAAAGGCATACCAGTCTTTTGTGGAAATTGTGTTCAATGTCAGACAGGTTTCTTCAGCTGTATTACAGCAAATGACAGCCTTATGGCATATGAATATATCCTTGTTATGAAATCCTGCAGGAGACAGCCGGTCTTTTTTGCAGGCCTTTCCCATACAGATGGAAAAACTTGCCTTATACAATAAGATAGATATTCTTTAAGGCAAGCATATGCCATGCAATATATAAAGGAGAAACGAAAATGCCAATACCGCCTGAGATAAGGAATGTCCCGAGGCCAGTGAATACCATCGTCGTTGCCTATGGTAAAAACAAGGACCGCTATGGTGTCCGGAAAAGGATCGGCTGCAAATACGTGGATGGCAAGAGAAGGCCGGTCAACGGTCCGACAATCGGGCATATCATTGACGGCAAGTTCATTCCGCTCCCTGAAAAGAAGCCTGTAAAGACTGCCGCCGCCTCAGCTGAAATGAAGGACTGGGCAAACGTTGTCTTGTGTGACAGGCTTTTTAAGGGCGTGATGCAGGAACTTTCAGCCGTATACAGCCGCGAAGATGCAGAGAAGACTTACTGCATTGCAGTATTAAGAGTCTGCAACCAAGGCATCAGGGACTATGAACTTCAGGACGCATACGAAGACAGCTTCCTGTCCGAACTGTATCCAGGCATCGACTTGTCGGAGGATACGGTACGCGCGTTTTTCAAAAAACTTGGCGGAAACACGACCTCTATTGCAAAGTTCATGCAAAACAGGGCATCGTCAGCCGGGGACCATCATCTGTTAATAGGCTGCGTTCAGAAATCAGCTGATTCCGGACGTGGAACTCTTCTTGGTTTGGCATTACATGCTGGTATGCAGGAAAGGCGTGCTGTTTCAGTGCTGTATGCCTATGATCTTGATGAGATGGAGCCGGTCTGCTTCATGCATTGTATGGAAGGCATGCCTGAGGCATCCTTCTTTAGTAAGTTTGTTGAAGAGAACAGCCTTGCCAATGGCTTCATCGTTGCCGGCAGGTCTATACCTGAGGATTGTGCGCAGGAAGGCCTGGCGTATCCAAACCTGCACATCATGAATCCTGTCAGGCGGGGTTCAAAGCTGATTGAGCAGTGCCATATGCTGGATTTCACCGCGTTTCTCAAGGAATATGATGGCATTCTCTTCCGCAAGGAAAAATGTGCCAAGAGACACACATGGCTCTACTCATACCGTGACGCTCAGGAAGCTCGCTGGGATGAAAAGGAGTGGCTGAAGCTGGCCGGGGAAAATAATAGCTACAGCTATGCTGAATATTCCGCAAAGAGGAAAGAGTTCGGAACTTCTGTCTGGGAGTGCAAGCTGGATTTGCCCCCAGAGATTCCCTATACGGCCTGCAAAAAACTGGCTGAGATAGAACTTGTCATTGGCTGCTACAAATCAGCCTGCGTAGCGGACGATATATGCATGCATGACGACTGCTGGGTCACAGGCAGTGAATTCTGTGATTTTCTGTCCTCTGTGCTTGCCGCCCGTCTTCTCAATGCTTTTGACGAGGCAAAACTTTTGGCCAGGTACACCTTTGGGGAGGTTATGTCTGAATTGGAAGAAGTCAGAAAAGTACGCATTGACGGCGGAGAATGGCAGTTCCCTCGCATAAGGAAAGCCCAACTGAAAGTTCTGGATGCACTTGGGCTCAGCCCTGAATAAGTCTGAGATTGCCAGGAAGAAAATAAGCTGGCCAGCTCGCAATGGCAGAAACAGGAATATTGCCTTAAGCACGTCCCTGCAAAAGGAAAATTAGGATGGGCGCGTATCCATAAAACAAAGGCCCCGCATACGTTATGAACATCGTATGCGGGGCTATAGTTATGTTTTTTTGCGGATTAAAGTTCGGGCGGAAGATCGTCCAGTTCCTTCTGGGAGAACACAGGACCGTCCAGGC
>CAVJEZ010000117.1:0-6362 GCA_963648625.1 Odoribacter splanchnicus | reverse complement strand
GCCATACGGAATACCCAGCACTGCATATCGGCAATATCTTCATTGTATAGAGGCATTTGTCTCACCTGCCTGCCTGTAAAAAAATCTGTCTGCTCAGCTATACACTTGTTTCCAGCTTTTAAGTATAATTTTCTGCTACAATGGAAGAGACAGTGCGTCAAGCACAATGTCTGCCAGGTCATCTGGTCTTGCCTTTGTCGTGTCAATTACGATTTCACAGGGAAGATGTACATGGATCTTTTCTGCCTGGCGCAGGGCATGCGGCAAGTCCGGTTGCCTGTCCTTTCTGCTATATTCCCGTCTGGCCAGTTCTTCAATATCGCAGGCAACCTGGACAGGCAGTACCTTTATCCCCTCAAGCCTTGAATACAGGTCG
Organism: Odoribacter splanchnicus; assembly: GCA_963648625.1. Taxonomy (GTDB): domain Bacteria; phylum Desulfobacterota; class Desulfovibrionia; order Desulfovibrionales; family Desulfovibrionaceae; genus Desulfovibrio. Next base: position 5,986 of record CAVJEZ010000117.1, on the reverse strand, counting down.
TTAATCCAGACGTCGTTTTCGCCAAGGACATGGTCAGCTATAACCAGGGCTCCTGCCTTTGCTGCCGCCTCAATGGCGGCATGAAATGCTTCAATGACTGGCAGTCCGGTTTCTGCAAGGCAGGAGATGACAGTTGAGCCTGTGCTGTCTGCAGCCATAAGAAGCTGGTCAGCAGACAGCAGAAGCGCATGGATGCCGTATTTTTCATGCAATTTCTTCTGCAGGGTCCTGCCAAGCGTTGTCTTTCCGGCACTGGAAGGACCGTTCAGGAGGATTACCTGTCCTTTGCTGGCATGGTTTTCCCGATGCATGGGAACATTGGCAGATGTATCGTCAGAATTATCCGGTGCATTGCCTTCCGCATCTGCCAGGCTTTGAAAGTACAAATGAACGTAGCCTGCACGTACATTGTCAAAGGACACCCCGCACTGTCTTGCCGGCGATGAGGCCGATGCAGTCGTGTACAGCGGCTGGTAGTCCTTGTGCAGCTCTATGTCCGACCAGTGAAATTCATGGCCCCGCATAACCGGCATGTCCAGCCCGAACGGGGCAGATGTCAGAAAGGCTGCTTCCCTGTAGCCAAGGGAGCGCAGGCGCTGTCCCATTCTGGCTGTGGCAGAGATAACGTCGCACATAGGCCAGGCCTTGCAGGTTATGCTTCCGTCGGGAGATGTCTGCGGCACTTCAAGCGATGAGCAGAGATACATGTAGCCGCCGCATTCTGCATAGATTTCGCCGCCTTTATCTGCAAAGTCGCGGATGGCAGAGCGCATGGCACAATTGCCTGAAAGTTCCTCTGCAAAGACCTCCGGGTACCCTCCTCCAAGATAGATGGCATCAAGTTTTTCCGGAAGAGCCCTGTCTCTCAGCGGAGAAAAGGGGATTAGTTCCCAGCCTTTCTGCCTTAAGACTGACTCATTTTCGCGATAGTAAAAGCAGAAGGCCTTGTCCTTGGCTATCCCCATGCGCTTATGGCTTTGTCCTGCAGGGACAGGTGCAGGCACGGCTTTGGGGCGCAGGCACTGTGTGAGCCTTAAGATTCTGTCAATGTCGATATGTTCCCCGGCACTTTTTGCCAGGACATCAAGCCATTCATCAGACAAGCAGGCTTCTTCCTGCGGGACCAGGCCAAGCTGCCTTTCTGGAAGGGCAAAATCCCTGTTGCGCGGCAATGCCCCCAGCAGGGGCGGCAGGCCTTCCTTTTCAAGGGCCGAGGCCAGTATTTCCCTGTGGCGCGGGCTTCCGGCATTGTTGGCAATAAAGCCGGCAATGCGAAGCCCCATGGCTTCTGCCCTGCGCTGAAAGCCCTCGGCAAGGGCTGCCACTGACCAGGCCATGCCCCTGGCATTGAAGACAAGGATGACGGGTATGTGCAGGGCCAATGCGCAGTCTGCGGCACTGCCTGCTGCATCGCCCGGTCGTATGCTGTCAAAAAGCCCCATGGCGCCTTCGGCAAGCCCCATGTCAGCATCCTGGCACATGGCTGTCCACAGCTTCCTTACGCCTTCTCTGCCCATCATCCAGGTATCAATATTGCAGGACGGCCGTCCTGCTGCCGCAGTATGAAAGCCCGGGTCAATGTAGTCAGGACCGCATTTGAAGGGCTGGACTTTCAGGCCCCTGTTTTTCAGGGCACGCATCAGGGCAACAGCGACTGTTGTCTTCCCCTCGCCTGATTTGGGGGCGGCAAGCAGAAAGCCGCAAAATGATGCTCCCGGAGTCCCCCCCTGTGTTTTGTCAGTCCTTGTGCACACGCCTTTTAGTCCTGCCTGTATTTTTCCATATAGCCCCTGGCCTCATACAGCACGTCGCCTGCAAGGCAGGTGCGCGGCCCGCCAATGATGATCAGCGTGGACATGTCTACTTCATCGGCAGGGAAATCGCACAGCTTCCCTGTCCACACTTCCTCATCCTCCCTGCCGGCATTCTTTACGTAGGCACAAAGAATGTCATCCCCGCGCACGGAACGGAAAATTTCCAGCGATTCTGCAAGCAGGTCCCGGCGCTTCCTGCCTGCCGGATTATAGATGGCAAGCGGGAGATCCGACATGGCGCAGCTTTTTATGTTCCGGCGTACCTCGTCAGCCGGTATAAGCAGGTCGGAGAGGCTGACAAGGCAGAAGCCGTTTTGCAGCGGCGCCCCGAGACGGGCTGCAGCAATGCTTGCAGCCGTAATGCCCGGCAGGACGCGGATTTGGATATCCTTATACTGCTCTTCCTTTATCTTAAGCTCATAGATAAGGCCTGCCATGGCCAGTATGCCGGGATCGCCGGAGCAGACCATGCAGACCGTATTGCCGGCCAGGGCTGAGGCAAATGCTGCACGGCAGCGTTCAAGCTCGCCCCTCATGCCGGTCTGGATGACGGGCTTGCCGGCAATGCGGTCGCTGATAAGCTTTAGGTAGTTAGTGTATCCTGCCACGACATCGCACTGTTCCAGGGCTTCCGCCACTTCAGTCGTGCACTGCCGTGCCGATCCAGAGCCTAAGCCGGCAACAATAATGCAGCCTTTGCCTTTCTTTTTTGCCCTGCCGTGCGGCAGCTGTCCCAGGGCCAGGGTAATGTCGCCATCAATGATGGTCTTTTTTGTATGTATCCTGGCCCCTTTGCCGGCAGAATAGCCGGCGCTGAGAAGGCAGGCAGCTTCACAGACGGACGGCGTGCTGACTTTTTCCTGCACCATCTGTGACGGGGTAGGCACAGGGACAGCGGCAAGCTCCTCTGCCGTATAGAAGGCAAGCGGCTTGTCCCACTCCTTTGCAAGAGAGAGAATGGCTTCCTCGTCTTTTTTGACATCGCAGCTGGCAAGGGAGGCAATGTGGTCCCTGGTGATCCCCTGTTCAGCCAGGAATTGTTCGCAGGCTGAGAGAAGCTTGTCTTTCGGAACGCCCCTGCGGCAGCCTATGCCAAGGGTGAAGGCCTTTTTTGTGATTTCAAGGGAGAACTTTATGCCATGGGGTGCGGACGGGCAGTCCCACAAGACAGCGTAGTCGTATTTTTCGGCTGCATCGCCGTCTGCAAAATGTATCTGCGGGATGGAAGCAAAGCAGCGCTCATAGACTGAACGGTCGCCCATGAAGGCAATATCTTTGCCCTCCACAAGTGCCGCATTGAGAGCCTTGATAGTGCCAGGCGTCAGAATGCGGGCATGTTCCCTGGCTGCAATCTCGTCAAAGCCAGGCAGGCCGTTTACGTCTGTCGCTGTCGAAATGACAGCCTCTGCGCCTGTAATGCGCGCCAGGCGCCTGGCAAGCCTGTTGGCTCCTCCTATGTGGCCGCTTAAGAGCGGTATAACGTGCCCTGCGTTTTCCGGTATGCTTATGACAGCCGGATCGACGGTCTTGCCCTTAAGATATGGGGCAGCGCTGCGTATGGCTATGCCGGCAGCGCCGATGAAGATATGGGCGGCAAACTCTGACCAGTTTTCTGCAACCAGTTTTTTCAGGCCAGTGCGGGCAAAGCACTCCTCGTTTTCGGACTGTACCTCGCCTGCGCAGTATATGCGTGATGCCGGATTCAGGGCAGGGAGCAGGGTGCGGGCAAGATTCAGTCCCTTTTCGGTAAAGGCATAGACGGCGCAGCGTCCGTCAAAGGACTCGTCTGCAATCCTGTTGCGGTAGCCGTGGGAAAAGTCGTCTGCATAGAGCCTTGAGGAAGCATTGTGCGACTCAAGGGCATTTCCCACAAGAATGAGCGCCTGCCTTGTTATGCCTGCTTCCCTGGCCTTTTCTGCCAGGGTAGCGACTGTAGCACGTATAATGCGTTCGTCAGGCCAGGAGACCCTGTATACGATGCATGCCGGGGTATCAGGGGCAACATTCCCCTCCTGCATCAGCTTCTGCATAAGCTCCGCTGTTTTGCCTGCACTCAGGAAAAAGACCATGGTGGCGCCTGTGCGGGCAAATATGGCAGCATCCTCTTTGGCAGGCATGGGCGTCCTGCCCTGTGTGCGCGTGAGCACAACGCTCTGGCTTGCGCCTGGGGCTGTCAGCTCGGTCCCCAGGGCTGCAGCTGCAGCAAAGACTGAGCTTATGCCGGGCACAATGCTCACATCTATGCCTTCTTTTGCCAGGGCGGTAATCTGCTCGTTGATGGCACCGTAGAGGGCAGGGTCGCCTGTATGCAGCCGGACAACGTTTTTGCCATCCCTGCATGCCCTGCTCATGACGGCAACCTGCTCGTCAAGGGACATGGATGAGCTGTCCAGGCAAAGGCAGCCTTCCCTGCAGTACGAAAGGAGATCAGGACTGACCAGGGATCCTGCGTAGACAACGACATCGGCCTTTTCAAGGGCATGCATGCCCCTGACCGAGATGAGATCCGCTGCACCCGGGCCTGCGCCCACAATGGTAACTGCTGTGTTCATAAAGATACCCTTACGAAAAGGAACTGCCTGCTCAGGCATTTTCGGTGATGGCATGAAGCGTTGCCACGGCCAGCGTGCTGCCGCCGCGCCTGCCTTCAAGCACAATCTGCGGCACAGGGCACTGCCCCAGCAGCTCCTTGGACTCAGTGACATTTACAAAGCCCACTGGCATGCCAATGACCAGGGCAGGCCTGACGTTTTCTTCCAGAATGTATCTGGCAATTCTTGCCAGTGCCAGAGGGGCATTGCCGATAAGGACGATTGCACCGTCCAGCATGGCCCGTGCTTTTTCAGCACCGCAAAAGGCCCTTGTGTAGCCTTCCGCCTTTGCCCTGGCAATAACATCCGCATCGGAAATATAGCAGTGCAGGCAGTCTTTTGTGTAGCCGGCATTGAGCTTTTTCAGGCGCGGCAGGGAAAGGCCTGCCCGTATCATGTTCGAGTCGCAGAAAACAGGAGCGCAGGACCGCAGGGCCTCAAGTCCCTTCTGTATGGGATTGTGGCGGAAGACCAGGGAGTCGGCAATGCGCATGTCGGCAGTGGTATGGATAAGCCTGCGCGCTATATGCCACTCCTCGTCAGAAAAGCGTGCCTTGTCCGTATATTCCTCTTCAATGCGGCGAAAGCTTTCCTGCTCTATGGCCGCTCCCGACAAGTGCCAGAGTATGCTCATAAGAAGTTTTGCCTCCTGCCCTGCTTAAAATATGCCATGCGTCAGCAGGCCAGCCCGAACCAGCGAAATGCCGCAACAAAGATCATGCCGAACAGTATCGTGCCCACAAAGTTCTTTGTAATGACGCAAAACAGGGTCGTTGCAATACCGGCGGCAAGAAAGAGGTTGTCCAGGATATTGACGCTGAATGAGCCGTTGTAGAAAAAGAGATCCGGAACGACCAGTGCAGCCATGACTGCAGCCGGCACAAAATTGAGCCATTTGCTCAGCCAGTCAGGCGTTTCCCTGTTGAAGACAAAGAGCGGCACCACCCTGGGAATGACAGTGACTGCAATGCAGATAAGGAGAAGCAGAAGAAGGCTTGTATACGAGGTGAGACTAGTCATTGCCCTTGCCCTCCCAGTCTTTTTTGATGCCTTTTGACTCCCTTGTGCTGAGCCATGTGCCTATGGAGGCTGCTATAATTGAGGCCAGGACAACATTCCAGGCATCAAGGCCCGCAAAGCGCAGCGAAACAGAGAAAATGCCGGCCAGTACGGCTGTCAGCACATGCAGCCTGTCCGTGCACTGCGGAATCAGCAGGGCCAGGAACATGCCTGAGAGGGCAAAATCAAGGCCGAGCGGCTTGACGTCTGTGACAATGCTGCCGCACAGGGAGCCGATGACGGTTCCTGCAACCCATGAGGCCTGGGCCAGGAAGGTGGCTGAAAAAATGGCCGTGCGGTTCAGCTTCCAGCCTTGCTGGAAGGCCGTGATGTGCACGGCAAAGAGCTCGTCCGTTATCTGCCAGCCAAATAGAAAGCGTGCCAGGGGCCTGAGTTTGCCTACATGGGGGGCCAGGGCCATGGCCATGAGCAGGTAGCGGAGATTGGTGACCAGGACTGAAATGCTCGTGGCCAGGTAGCCTGCTCCGGAAAACCACATGGCTATGGCAATGAACTGGCCGG
>CAVJEZ010000116.1:0-6372 GCA_963648625.1 Odoribacter splanchnicus | reverse complement strand
TTGCCTTTGGCATTGCGGCCGCGCAAAAGCGTAACGCCGTCTGAGCTCACAAAGATCTGCACTGAGGCCGGTACCTTTACCGGTGCCGGCTTTGCCTGGCCCTTCTTCTGCTTTGGTGCCTGGGCCGTGATGCCTAAGAGGCAGCGCTCCTTTTCCCTGCGCACATCAGCAAGTTCCTTTTCAAGCTCCTGCCTTCTCTTTTCGATACGCGGCAGGCCCCGCTCGCCGCGACGGGCCGTATGGAAAAAACGGTCCATGTTCTCGCGGATGGAAAAGCGGGGATCCAGCTTCATAGTGCACTGGCCGCCTTCAAAGTCAGGCAGTGTCAGGGATGTTAGATGCCTGGCTCCTTCCAGCTGCCATAAATTGGCCTGTATAAGAAGTCCGTATTCCTGCTTTGCACACATTTCCCTAAGACGTGTACTGTCTTCTGTGTTGTGCTTAAGCAGTTCCTCTATTTTGCGCTCCTTTTTGCGCCACGGGGCAGCCGCTTCATGGGCCCTTTTCTCGGCTGCCTCATTGAGCACCAGCGAGGCGCCTGTCTCCATGACAGCCTGCAGTACGTCCGTGCGGCAGGACTCCTGTCCTTTTTGCAGTTCCTGGGGCAGTGGCCAGGCAGAAATCTGCACGATATGGGGATCGGCTGCCTTCAGCTCGCCGGGTGCGGTATAGCAGAAAATATCGCCACCGCCATCTTCCAGATCAACCAGCAGGGCAGAGGCGTCCTGCAAGTCTAGCTTTGCCAGTGTCCTGCGCAGGGCAGGCGTTAAGACAGGCCAGGAGCGCCACTCAGCCATGGCATCCTGCAAATTGTCACGACCAGGCCACCGTGCTTCGTCATCAGAAGGCTCAAAGCCTTTTTCTGCAAAATAAAGCCTCGGCCCGTCCCGCAGTGACAAGACAAGCCAGGTCAGCTTTTCAGTGTCCTTGTGTACGCTTTCCTGCTGCCCGGAGTCGTCATTAAGCTGTGCGGACTGCCCGTCTTTTTCATCGTCTGTTTCCATGCCTGGCATGGCGCCTGAGAGCAGCAGCCAGATCTCGCGCTTCAGCCACAGCACCCTGGCGCAGCGTATGGTGTGCCCTGCCGCATACTTGCGCAGGCGCATGACCATGGCCGAGGGCTCGCTTCCTGCGGCTATCCTTGATGTTGCGAGAAAGAGAAACGGCTCCTTTCTTCCCGGGCGCAGCACAAGCTGTACTTTGCGTCCCAGCGGATTGTCGCGGGCAAACAGGTCCAGGTTGAATGTGTAGATGTTATCATGGGGCTGCTGGATTTTGACCAGCCTTGCTCCCTGCAGGACAGGCAGGAGTTCTTCGGCAAAACGGCGGAAAAGATGGGCATCCATGGGAAGTTGCTCTTTATAATAGTTCTGGCTGAAACACAGCGCTACCGGGGCGAAGGAGAGTCCTGCCCATGGCAGCACGAAGGAGCCTGAAATACAGTATGAAAAAAGGCATGACTGCAAGAGAGCAGTCATGCCCGGTACTATCTGTTTTCTGCAGGATTTTTTAACGCAAAAAACGCGTTAGGAACGCTGGCTTTCGTCCTGCTCCTGCTTGGCCTTGCAGTTGATGCACAGCCTGGTTACGGGACGGGCCTTGAGTCGGCTCAGGCTGATTTCCTCGCCGCATTCCTCGCACAGGCCGTATGTTCCGTCCTCGATGCGCTGCAGGGCTTCCTTAACTTTCTTGATGAGCTTGCGCTCGCGATCCCTGATACGCAGCGTAAAGGCTCTGTCTGACTCGGCTGTGGCACGGTCAGCCGGATCGGCAAACGACTCATTGGCGCCACTGAGTTCTTCCAGCGTCATGTCGCCCTTGTGCTGGGCTTCGGCCAGCATATTGTTAAGGATAGTTTTGATGCTTTCGATATCCTGGGGTTCCATGCTACTCCTCGTCTGCTCTGGGAAAAGAGCAAAATAATTTTTGAACAAAGTCTTCTAAATAAAAAATGGCATTCTGTAAAGTAACGGTGTTTTTTCAGAGTACTCCGTACTGAAATGCTATCCTTTCCTTTGTATAATGCAAAAGAGAGCTAGCCTGTAACAATCTTTTTGCGCAAGTCTTCCTCCATAAGTTACTTTTCGTATGCACTGCTTTATTGTATTTGCTTTGTATGCGGGAGGCCGTCCTTATGCTTGACAGTGACCATGTAATGCTAAAAAGCACTACACCAGTCTGACAGGCATAGATGAGCCAGAATATGACCGGTTTGCGAATGGCATGACTCTTTTTTGCAATGCAGGCAAAAAAGCAGCTCTGGCACCAGGAGAGAGAGGGGAACAATATGGATACAGTAGAAAAACGTGCCGGACTGGTTCTGGCGGCCTTAAAGAAGCGCTATCCCAGGCCTGTGCCTGAGCTTCAATACTCAAATCCCTGGCAGCTGCTTGTGGCAACAGTGCTTGCCGCCCAGTGCACCGACAAAAGGGTCAACACGGTGACACCCGTCTTTTTCCAAAAATGGCCCACGCCTTTTGAACTGGCCAAAGCCTCTCTTGAGGATATAGAAGACTGCATCCGTTCCACCGGCTTTTATCACAACAAGGCAAAGAACCTGCTGGGCGCTGCCAGGCTTCTGGCAGAAAAGTTTAACGGCGAGCCGCCCAGGACCATGCGCGAGCTTGTCACAGTGCCCGGCGTGGCCCGAAAGACAGCCAACATTGTCCTTTTTGCAGGCTATGGCATCAACGAGGGCATGGCTGTCGATACCCATGTGAAGCGCATCAGCTACAGGCTGGGGCTGACAAAGGAGACGGACCCAGTCCGCATAGAAAAGGACATGATGCGTCTTTTTGCCAGGGATGAATGGGGCAATCTGAATCACCGCTTGGTGCAGTTTGGCAGGGATGTCTGCCAGGCACGCTCCCCCAAGTGCGCTGAATGCGAAATGAATGAATTTTGTCCGCAGTGCGGGCTTGAAGGGAAGCGTTCCTAGAAGCTGCCTTTTCCCGGACAGCAGTTTTCAGCAGCCTTTTGTCAGCGTGTCTTTTTGACGCAGCCAAGTCCCAGAAAGTCCGTTTCCCAGATCTTGCCTGTCTGCTCGTAGCCTACAGAGGCATGTCCCTTCCATTCCGTCATCAGCCTGGTGAGCTGCTCCATGTTCAGATAGGAATACAGCGAAGTCCATGAACTGGACAACTGGGACAAAAGGCGCAGGGACATGACCTCGCCGGCATGGGTGCCGTCAAGGAATTCGCAGTCATTGCCCTCAAGCGTCGTGACATCCGGCGTTTCTGTGAGCACTATGCCCCTGGCTTCAAGCTCCGCGCGCAGATTAAAGAGATGCGGGTAGTCCGCCTGGTTTTCCTTAAGAAGATCCATGACCCTGCCGGGCAGGGGTGCAAGGCAGACCAGTGGCGTGATGCCGCGCCCGCGCAGGCGGAAATAGATGTCTGCCATGGCATCAAGATGAGCCTGGCTGATCTGTGCCTGAGGGGCAAATTCGCCAATCCTGTGCCTTGCACGGTCCATTGTGCGCATAAAGCCTGCATCGGCAGAAGGCTTCATCAGCTTGTCGCCTGCAAAATAGGAACCGTCGGGGCCATAGCCTTCGTCATGGAACTGGGCACGCATGCCGAAGCGGTTTTTGGAAAAATCAAGGAAGAGAAACTGCGGCAGGGAAATGGATCCGTTGAGCAGGCTCTGCAGGGGAAGGCGCAGCACTTCGGGGCTTAAGTGCGGCTTTTCTGCATCAAAGCCGGTGCGCACAAAGGGATCCTTTTCCCAGGCATCTGAAAACCACCAAAAGTCCAGTGCCAGTACCACTATATCCGGCTTATGAATGGCGACCATGGCGTCTATGCTCTGCCTGAGGGAGGAGAGCGAGCTGCATGTGCCTGCCATATTGACCACAGGCTTTGCGAAGACGCTGTCCCTTAGTGATGCCATGCTGCCTGAGCCGGCAATGACAATCTGCGGCTTCTTTTCCCTGTAGAGGCTCATCTTGTAGGCAAGTGTGTCCCTGGGGGCCGAAGGAAGGCCCGATCCGTAGAGCACAAAGCCCTGCTGCTGATCCCTGACAGCACGGTCAACAGCCAGGTCGCCGCTCTGGTAAATCCAGAGGGCGGCCACCGGAGCAGCAAGCAGGAGCGTCAGGCCCAGAAGCAGGGCCAGCAGGAAAAAAAATCGTTTGAGCCAGCGGTTTGCCTGGCTTGCATCAGCGGGGAAATTTTCCATGGTATTCCTTCAGCTTGAGATCCGTATGCCGCGTCCTGCCATGCGCAGGGCGGATAATGAAGCAGCGCCTAGAAGATAAACGGGCGGGCACTGTCCATGACGGCAAGGCAGAGAAGCGTTGTAAAGGCTAAAAGCATCGCCCAGGCCGTGCTGAAGCGGAAGCTTATCCAGGAACGGCTGCCGTCCCTGTTGCCGAGAAAGACGGCATGGGCCGTTGGCAGCATAAAGACAGTGACGAGGCCGGCAATGAGGGGGACAAGGCATGTCCATGAGGGCAGGCATCCTGTGCCGGCCCACAGCGTGGCTGCGCTTCCCAGATGGAAGAGCGTCCTGTACATGGTTTCTGCCTGGGACAGCGTGTCGCAGCGGAAGACGACCCAGGCCATGGTCACAAGGAAGAAGGTCATGCAGGTGCAGAGGATGCGTGCCGGAAACGCTGCCAGAAGAGTCTCCATTTTCGGGCCGCATACAGTGCGGATGCCGGCATTAACTGCCAGGAAAAGGGCATGAAGGCCTGCCCACACAAGAATGGTGGCCGTGGATCCGTGCCAGATGGCAACCACAAGGAAGCAGGCAAGCGTGGCCAGCACAAGCCTGAGCGGTGACGGAAAGGAACCGGCAAGGGGCAGGAAGACGCAGTCCCTGACCCAGGATGAGAGCGTTATGTGCCAGCGCCGCCAGAAGTCGATAAAGCCGGTTGCCTGATAAGGGGAGGCAAAGTTTTCAGGCAGGCGCAGGCCCAGCATGATGCCTGTCCCTATGGCCATGTCCGTATAGGCTGAAAAGTCAAAATAGATTTGCAGGGAAAAGGAAAGGGCGCCAAGCCAGGCCTCAAGCGTAGTCAGGGGAAAGCCTGCCCCGGCACTGGCAAAGACAATGTCGGCACAGTTTCCCAGCCAGTCGGCCAGAAGCAGCTTTTTGGCAAGGCCGGTGACAAAGAGCCCCAGTCCCTGGGCAAGCTCCGCATTCTGAGGGGCGTGCAGGTTGTCGTACTGCGGACCCATCTGCTCATAGCGCACTATGGGGCCTGCCAGAAGCGTGGGAAAGGACAGGGAAAAGAGGTAGTGCCTGAAAAGCCCCTCAGGCTCAAGGTGGCGCTGGTAAATGCCTGTAAGCCAGGCAATTTGTATCAGGACAAAGAAAGACATGCCGGCCATGCGGGCTGTTTCCAGCATGAAGCCCTGTCTTTCAGAGCCTGACAGAAGCCCCGTCAATCCGGAAAGTGCGGAGGGCAGGGGAGCATCGGCAGGGATACTGCTTCCAAGAAGGTGCGGCAGATAGCGGACAAGCAGCAGGGGCAGGACGGTCACCAGCAGCCCTGCCAGGTAGAGCCCCCTGCGCTTCATGCCTGTGTCGCGTTCTCCCGGTGCCGCAAGCGCAAGTCCCAGAAGGTAGATGACGGGGATAAGGCAGGCATAAATTGCGAGGGCTGCCGGGCTTGCCCACAGGCAGAAAAAAAGGGAAAAGCCGAGCAGCATAATCCCCAGGCTTTCCCGGTGGATAATGTCTGCGGCTCTCCATGCTATTATAAGGATTGGCAGAAAGAGGAGGACAAAGCTGTAACTGTCAAAGGGCATGTTTTCTCCAATCCGGCATTCGTACACAGCTGTAACGGCTGTGACGGCTGAATGCGTGTGGTATTGCGCAGGTAATTGTCATACCATAGGGAGCGGCCCGGGGAATAAGCCCGGGGCATGAGACCGCAGTGCTGCAGGGCAGCCTCTGCGTTTCCATGGCCTGCTTTGCGCGTGCCGGCTTTCATGTGCTGCATGTACCTGGTGGTATGGCTGTTGTTCCTCTAATACAGACGCACTGAAAGATCTACCGTATAGTATCGTCCGGCATTCCTGCCGTCCCTGCCCTGATCGTGCCATGTACCTGGTGGCATTTTGTCCGTCGGAGAACAATACAAAGTGACAAACCTTTCCTTTGCCTGGCCTTCCCACAAGGAAAAGACAGCCATTATGCCGGTGTTCCTGCCTTTTGCAGGCTGTCCCTCCCGCTGCATCTACTGCGCCCAGAATTTGCAGACGGCCGAAGAAGGACTTAGTAGCAGACTTTCCATTGAAAAGCGCCTTGCACAAGCGCAGGCCATGCTTGAGGAGAGGGCCTTGCAGGGAAGGGGCCCATGCGAGCTTGCCTTTTATGGCGGCACGTTTACGGCACAAAGGGATGAGCCTTTTATGGTATGTC
>CAVJEZ010000115.1:0-6404 GCA_963648625.1 Odoribacter splanchnicus | reverse complement strand
GACTAATCCGCATCTTTATGTGGCCGGATCCCACCTGACACAAGGGCTCAGGCCATAAGAACTGTCCGGGACTCCTCCTTTATACTGCATCTTTATGATGCACCTGACGTTGCACCTGACAGTGCCAAAAGGGGGAGTCCGCCGGTCTTTGATTTTCAGGCTTTGCCTGTTCTGAAAAAAGGAGATTACCTCCATGCAAGCAGTAGAAATTGCCAAGGACACCTACTGGGTAGGTGTTGTTGACTACAACCACCATGACTTTCACGGCTATTCAAGAAGCCCCGAAGGCACCACATATAACGCCTACGTCATCAGGGACAAGAAAAACGTCCTTATAGACACTGTGGCCCCCGGCCACGGGAAAACGCTGCTCTGCCGCCTGGCCCATGTGATGCCTGTCGATAAAATCGACTACATCGTGGTCAACCACGTAGAGCAGGATCACGCCGGCTCCCTCGACCAGATTATAGCCGCCTGCAAGCCGGAAAAGATCTTCTGCTCCACCATGGCCCTCAAATCCATGGCCGGCTACTTCGGCGAACAGATGAAATCCTGGCCTGTCCAGGCTGTCAAAAGCGGCGACAGCATATCCATCGGCAACCATACCCTGGTCTTCCAGGAAACAAGGATGCTGCACTGGCCCGACAGCATGGTCACCTACTGCCCCGAAACAAAAATCCTGTTCTCCCAGGACGCTTTCGGCCAGAATATTTCCTCTTCCTGGCGGTATGCTGACGAGCATGACAAGGGCGATCTTCTGCACAGAGTCAAGGAATACTACTTCAACATCGTTCTTCCCTACTCTCCCCAGGTGCTCAAGACCCTGCCAGTGGTCGAGTCCCTCGACATCTCCATGATTGCTCCTGACCACGGGCTTATCTGGCGCGGGGCAATGTGCCAGGAAATCGTGGACATGTACCGCACCATGGCTGAACAGAATCCGCGCAAAAAGGCCGTGGTCATCTACGACACCATGTGGTCTTCAACGGAAAAGCTGGCCTACGGCGTTTGCAGCGGCCTTGAGGAAAACGGTGTTCCCTGCACCATCCTTTCCGTCAGCAAAAACCATCACAGCGCCATTATGACAGCCCTGGCCGATGCCAGCGCCCTGGCTGTGGGATCGCCTACGCACAACAATACGGTCCTGCCCTATGTCATGAGCGCCCTTACCTATATCAAGGGACTGCGTCCTAAAATTCTTGTCGGCGGTGCCTTCGGATCCTACGGCTGGTCCGGCGAATCACCCAAAATTCTTCAGGAATTCCTAAGCGGCATGAAGTGCGAAATGCCGGCCGAACCTGTAAAGGTGCAGTGGCGTCCCGGGCATGAAGGCATGCTGAAGGCCTACGCCCTTGGCAAGCAGATGGCAGAATGCCTGCTGGCCAAATGCGGACAGTAAGAAAGCCTAGCAACTGACTAAGACCATTAAGAGACCGCCCTGTCCAGGCAGGCGGTCTCTTTTTGTATCTTCAAATTCTCAGCCTGCAAGACTCTTGTATTGCCTGGCATTGGTGGTGTATACTTTCACAAGAAGGGAACAGTACCGTCAGGGCATACTATACGCAAATTCCGTCCTGCACAGGACAGCATTTGTACCGTGGAACTTCAAAGCCCGTACTGCCCTATGGAAACTGACACTGAGGAGGCCCAATGCGCACTGCTACCTGGATGACCAAGGAACCTGTTTCGGTTCTTCCCACAACTTCTCTCGCCAAATGCCAGAAGTTGCTTAAGATGCATAACATTCGACGTCTTCCGGTTGTTGATGAAGACAATCACGTCATTGGCATTATTTCCGACCGTGATGTCAAAAGCGCATCCCCGTCCAAGGCGAGTTCTCTTGAAGTCCATGAAATGAACTATCTCCTGGCCGAAGTAAAGGCCAAGGATATCATGAATCCCAACCCCATCACAGTCAAAAGCGAGGACTCCATTGCGGACGTTGCCAAGCTTATGCTGGATGAAAAAGTTGGCGGCTTCCCTGTAGTTGATGACCAGAACCATCTTATCGGCGTCATCACCGACCAGGACATCTTCAAGGTGTTTGTGGATGTATGCGGCGCCCACATCAAGGGCATTGACATCACCATTGAATGTTCCGATGAACCCGGCACCCTTGCTTTCCTGCTGGAAATTATTGTGAAGTACAACGGACGCATCATCTCCGTCCTTACTTCCTTCCTTCCCAACGGCGACAGGCACATCTACCTGCGCCTGCATCCCATGCCAAAGGAAAAGGGCGAAGCCCTTCATGCAGAACTGGCCGAAAAGACCAAGCTGCTGGCATGGAATGAATAACAGCAAATAATAGCAAGGAACTGCGGAAAGACATAATGTGCCTTTTCTTTCTGTGAAGGCTTGCCATCAAGCTGTCTTTATGGCAATGTTGAGACAGATAAGGCGGACGGCACAATTCTCAGGAACGGTGCCGGAAAACCTTGCTACAGAATACATAAGCAATCAATTGCCGGTTATTCCGGCATGTATTCCAGGATCATTTTGATCCTGCTCGTTTTCATCATGAAGTCCAAGGAGGACACGCATGGCTGAAGTTCAATTCAAAGGCAAAAGTTTCGAAGTTGACGAGGACGGCTTCCTTCTCCACTTCGAGGATTGGTGCCCTGAATGGCTCGAATATGTGAAAGAGTCTGAAGGCATCAAAGAAATTGGTCCTGATCATCAGAAGATTCTCGACTTCCTGCAGGATTACTACAAGAAGAACGGTATCGCTCCCATGGTGCGTATCCTTTCCAAGAACACCGGATACAAACTGAAGGAAGTTTACGAGCTCTTCCCCTCTGGTCCTGGCAAGGGCGCCTGCAAAATGGCCGGTCTGCCCAAGCCCACCGGCTGTGTGTAGAATTTTTCTTTCCATATAATAAAAGACCGGAGCTTCGGCTCCGGTCTTTTTTTGTCCCCTGAAAAGGGGATTTTTGATTTTCACGGGTATCTGTGCTAGCTAGCAGTCTCTTAATATGCAGTCACTAAAAAGTACCATGCCTGCCACAGACGCAGCCTGGACTTTTCCCATTCCCTTCCTGCCGTAAGACACGCCAGAAGGATGTTCCATGAAACTCAATTTTTCAGAAGAGCCTGTCCAAAAGCCTGCCAGGGAGCCCGGGGTTCCTGCCAGCCGGGCAGGCATGGCAGAAAAAAAAGCATATACGCAGGAGCAGCCCGGGCAGCCGCAAGGTCCGCGCCAGAGCAGACAGCCTGAAAAAAAGCCTGTCAAAAGGAGATCCATCGCAGGACTGCTGCTCCGCTGGACTGCTGGCCTTGTCATATCGGTCTGCATAATCGGCGTGGCTGCCGGCTTCCTTCTGTATAACTGGCTCACACAGGATCTGCCCGACCTTGACAGAATAACCGAATTCAAGGCCCCCCAGGCAACAACCATTCTTGCCAGGGACGGCTCTGTCATAGGCATGCTCTATCATGAAAAGCGCTTTGTCATAACGCTGGACGACATGCCCAAATACCTGCCCATGGCTTTTCTGGCCATTGAGGACAGCTCCTTCTACCAGCATCCGGGAATTAATCCCCTGGCCATCGTGCGTGCCATGCTTGTCAACTTTGAGCGCGGCACCAAGAGCCAGGGCGGCAGTACCATAACCCAGCAGCTGGTCAAGCAGCTGCTTCTGTCCTCAGAGCGCAGCTACTTAAGAAAGATGAAGGAAGCCATCCTGGCAACCAAGCTGGAACAGGAGCTCAGCAAGGACCAGATTCTGGCGCTCTACCTCAACTATATATTCCTGGGACAGCATGCCTATGGCGTCGAGGCTGCAGCCAGAACCTATTTTGGCAAAAATGCAGCCAACATCACCCTTGCCGAGGCGGCCCTTATAGCCGGCATGCCCCAGGCACCCAGCCGCTACAATCCCTTCAGGCATCCGCAGACGGCCAAGAACCGCCAGATGGAAGTTCTGGGACGCATGCACACGCTTGGCTGGATAACGGACGAGGAATACAAGCAGGCCTCCGAAGAGCCCATGGTCTACTGGAGCATGCCCGATTCGGTTTCAGGGGCAAGCCAGTGGTACTTTGAGGAAGCACGACGCCTGCTTATAGAATTTTTCACAGAAGGCAATCTCAAGGCTCTTGGAATCAATACCAACAAAGTCGGCGAAGATTTTGTCTACGAGGCAGGCCTCACCGTGCAGACTGCCATGGATCCCCTGCAGCAGGAACTGGCAGGTGCTGCCATGCGCTCCGGCCTTGAGACAATAGACAAAAGGCAGGGATGGCGTGGAGCAGTCCGCCACCTGGACTCCAAGGCTGAACAGGCAGCCTTCCTGGAAAAGAAGAAATTTTCTCCGGACGACATGCTGGGCTCCGTCTGGTCCGAGGCCCTTGTCACAAATGTCACGGCAAAGGAAATTTCAGTTGCCCTCGGCAATGGCTACATTGGCGTTATTCCCCAGGCCAACTTCAGCTGGGCAAGGCACAAGTCTGCCCTGGCGAACAAGCCCATACCGCAGACTGTCGTCACACCTGGCGATGTTGTCTGGGTAAGCATGGTGGCTCCCACCACAAAGCAGACAAAACAGAACCAGGCAAAAGACAAGAAAGCAAAGGATGCCGGAAAGGCAGGCGCACAAAAAAGCTCTGAAGAGGCTTCAGCCGGCACTACTGCCGGTGCTGCGCCCGGCGTCCCCATGCTTTTGTACCTGCAGCAGGAACCGCTTGTTCAGGGAGCCATAGCTTCTGTTGAAACACAGACCGGCGATGTCGTTGCCCTCATAGGCGGCTACCAGTTCGGCAACACCCATTTCAACCGTGCCACGCAGTCCAGGAGGCAGCCAGGATCCAGCTTCAAGCCGGTCATCTATTCAACGGCGCTTGATAACGGATTTACCCCGACCTCCCCTGTGCTGGATGCGCCTTTTGAATACGTTATGCCCGGCACAAACCAGGTCTGGCGTCCCAGCAACTTTGAAAAAAGCTACAAAGGCGAAATGCCGCTGTACCAGGCGCTGGCGCTGTCCAGAAACACGCCGTCCGTCCGTATTACCCAAACAGTAGGCGTGGAAAAGGTCATTGAGCGGGCCAAGATGCTCGGCCTTGAGCCGGACTTTCCGCCTGTCCTTTCCCTGAGCCTGGGCTCTGTCGGCGTCTCGCCACTCAACATAACCCAGGCCTACACGGCCTTTGCCAACGGCGGACTCGGCGTCCGTCCCCGCATTATCACCTCTATCAGGGATGCCTCGGGACGAGAGCTGTATCATCAGAACATAGAGCACTGGCAGGCCGTTTCTCCCCAGAACGCCTACCAGATGGACATACTGCTCAAGCGAGTTGTCACCAACGGCACAGGCGGCAGGGCCCGCATAGAGGGCCTCAATATCGCCGGCAAGACCGGCACCAGCAACAACTGCCGCGATGTCTGGTTTGTCGGGTTTACCCCCTACTTGTGCACGGGCGTGTATGTTGGCTACGACAGCAACGTCTCCCTGGGACGCCAGGAACAGGGCGGCCGCACGGCTGCGCCTATTTTCAAGGCATACAGGGAAAAGGCTGATGCGGCCTATGCCGACATGCCGCAGGACTTTGTCATGCCTCCGGGCATCGTCATGATCGACGGGCTTCCCTTCCTTGAGGGACAGACAGGTCCCGGAACAGGCGCACTGGACGGCGCTGTTCCCGATGCCGAAAATCTTCCTGCAGACACGGGCGAGGAAAGCGAAAACCTGCTCCGTGACATGTATTAGCATACCGTCTTCTGTCCATACCGCTTACCGCTGCCATGTGCGGCCGTCTGCCGCACTGCAATAAGGATTACTATAAGGATTACCATGATTCCCTACGGCTCTCTTGTCCTCTTTGTTACCCCCAAAGGCAAACGCTACATCAAGCGCCTTGAAAGCGGCGAATCCTGGCACAGCCAGGACGGCATCGTTGCCCACGACGATGTTGCGGCCCTTAATTTTGGCGACACAGTTACAACCACAATGGGGCGTCCCATACAGGTCCAGGATGTGACGCTGCAGGATTTGCTCAAAGGGATCAAACGCCAGACCCAGATAATCTATCCCAAGGACATAGCCTACATCTGCCTCAGGCTCGGGGCCGGTCCCGGCCGCACAATCTGCGAGGCAGGCTGCGGCTCAGGCGGCCTGACACTTGCCTTCTCGTGGTTCTGCGGCCCCACCGGCCGCGTTGTCAGCCATGACGCACGCGAAGAATTTGCCAAGCTGGCCCGCCGCAATCTTGACTGGGCCGGCGTAGGCAGCAATGTCGAAATCAATGTCCGCGACGTGGCAGAGGGCTTCTGCGTGGAACAGGCTGACGCACTTTTCCTTGATGTGCGCACCCCATGGGAATACCTGGACAATGCCGTAAAAGCCATCAGGCCAGGAGCCATGCTGGGCTTCCTTCTGCCTACAGCCATACAGGTGGGCGAGCTT
>CAVJEZ010000114.1:0-6507 GCA_963648625.1 Odoribacter splanchnicus | reverse complement strand
CGCCCTACTCCGACATGAAGACCAAGTCGGACATGAACATCATGAAGGAAAAATTCCTGGAAATTCACCAGATCCTCATTGATGCCATCAATATGGGCCTGAAGGACGGCTCCATTGCCAAGGTTGATGCGGCCCAGACAGCGCTGACCATCGTCTCCCTCATGGTGGGAGTAAACCGCACCCAGGTGCTGACACCCTATGCCAAGGAAGGCTTTTATGACCATGTGCTGGGCTTTGTGCGCCAGGCCATGACGCCTCCTGAGTGCAAAAAATAAGCTTTCCGCTCTGTACTTTTGCAAGACTGCATGACAAGCCGGGCCTGTTTTTCCAGCAAAAAACAGGCCCGGCTTTTTTTCTGGAAAACAGGCAAAAATCTGCGTATACTATACAGCGTCTGTCAGCCGGTTCTTTCCCTTCCTGGCAATCCGCCCTGACAATCAGGATCCAGGCACCCCAGACAACATACTCCAAGACCTCAGTGCTTTCAGACAAAACCCTCGGCCCAGCCTCATTTCCCCTACGTTGCAAAACCTGCCGCACGAATCAGAAAAGCCAGAAGCCAATGCCTTTCATGGCAGCATCAGTTCCAGCAGGCAGGACAGGACCTACAGCACAGGAGTCCGGTCATGGAAGAAAATCAGAGCAAGGATATACAGAACAAGGACATACAGGACAAAGATACTCAGGGCGCTGCCGCCGGCGGCAGCAGCGATACGGAAAACGTATCACAGAATACTGCCGGAACAGCGGCAGGTGCCCCGGAACAGGCCAGGCCGGGCGTACAGCCCTGCGCCATGCCGGTTCCGTGGTACAAGACTCCTGTTTTCTGGGTCTCGGTGCTCCTTTTTCTGGCCCTGGCTGTGCTTTTCGGACTGCTGCTGCACCAGAAATACCTTGCCGAACAGGCTGCAGCACGCAGCCAGTATGAAGAGCTTATGGCCCTGAAGGCAAGAAACGACGCAGCAGAACAGTACCTGGCCCAGCTTGAGCAGCTGCTTGCACTTGACCCTTGTGCTGTTGCTTCTGCCATGCAGGGCATTGTCCCGCCCGAGGGCTATACGCTTCCGCCTGTTCTCGCACCTGGCAGCGGCAGTGCGCCAGCCCAGGCAGCACCGCAGGCACCAGCAGCACCTGTAACGCCTGCTGTTCCTGCTGATCCTTCTGATCCCTCTGCCCCTGTAGCCCCGGCCCAGGCTCCGCAGGATGCACAGGATAACAGCCAAAACCAGGCTGTGCCTGAGGCCGCCCCTGCCGCTGATTCAAATGCTGCGCCTGCTCCGTCCAAGGATGCAGCCGTCCCCGGCAGTGTTGCCGAAAAGCTTGAACAGGCCACAGTGTTCATCCTTGGAACGAACAGCATGGGGTCAGGCTTTTTCATAACGCCAAGCCACATCATGACCAATGCCCATGTCGTCAAGGGCTGCACATCAGTATTTTTCACCAACAAAAAGCTGGGCGTTATCCAGAAGGCAAGAATAGCCATGTTCTCCGAAAGCAACGGGGAGGACTTTGCCGTGTTGCATACGCCGTCTCCCTGCGACATCACGCCGCTTGAGATTCTTGACGGCCTGGTCAGCCGCACGCAGAAAGTCAGCGCCTGGGGCTATCCTGGTGCTGTCACTTTTGATGATCCGAAGCTCAGGGCCCTTCTTAAAGGCGACCAGACGGCAGCACCCGAGGTGGTGTATTCAGAAGGCACGGTAAACGTTATCCTGGACAAGGTTCCGCCCCTCATTGTGCATTCGGCAACTGTCTCCCAGGGCAACAGCGGCGGTCCCCTGGTTGACGAGCAGGGACGGGTCGTAGGCATCAATACCTACATCAAGCTGGACGATCAGTCCTACCGGCAGTCGTCACTGTCCATCCCCTCAACCATTATCTGCAGATACCTGACTGAAAACGGCATCCCGTACACCCAGGCGCAAAAGCCGGAAGCAAAATGACTTTGCACTGATCAAACTTGCAGAAAAGCGTGGCTGCCTTTTTCAGGCAGGGCTTTTGGGCAAAAACAGGCAAATCCATGAAAAATCGTGAGCGGGAGACAATATGAGCATCCGTTTTGCAACAAGCAGGCGCACAGCCATGCGTCCTCTGACCTGCCAGGGCATTCCTGTGAGTGACTGCCACAGGCAGCTGCAGGACTTTTTAATCCAGAACCAGTCCTTTCTTTTCCAGAACGGCATGCTCAATGCGGGCTCCTTTCTTGCCGAGCCCATGTCTGATGACAAGACAGGGCTTATCGACTGGTACGTCGAAGGAAACGTCCTGCCACAGCCGTACTCCTCGCTGCCGGCAGAAGAACAGGCCAGGGTCAGGAAGCTTATAGAGACGTATGCCGTGGCATTCCAGGGTCTCCTGGACAAACAGGCTGCTTCCAGTCCCATGGCCACAGAAATGCTGACGCTGGCTTTGCAGCACCCGTGTGCAGATGACATGTATGTGCTGGACGGACTGCCTGTCCTCATCAACTGGGGCTTTAAGGACGGTACGTCAGGCGCAGTCCCTGAAAACATCATAGCCATGGGACCAGGAAATGGCAGGCCTGTTTCCCCGAAGCCGGAGGTGCAGGCCAGGCCTGAGCCAGAGCCGGCACCTGAGCCGGCCCGGCGTCCGGCACCAGCGGCTGTTCCTGTGACGCCAGCAGCACCAGTGCCTGACGGGTCTCAGTCCGTTACAAACAGAGCCTGGATATTTTCCACAGGATGCCTGCCCTGGCTTTTGCCGCTGTTGCTGCTCCTTCTTCTGCTATGGCTTCTTCTTGCCTTTCTGGGCAGGGTGCCTCTTCCTTTGCCGGGTACCCTCTTCCAGCCGTATGTATCGCATGATGCCGGGGCTGGATCACAGCCATATGCCGACCCTGGTGCAGAGGCTGCAAGGGCACAAACCCTGGAACAGAGATATCAGGTACTTATTGAAAGGCTGGTGCAGCATGCCGCTCTCTGCGTGCCGCCCAAAAAGGAACTTCCCAAGGCCCAGCCTGTTGTCCCGCCTGCAGTAAATCCTGTTCCTGAAAAGCAGGTTCCGGAAGAGCCTGTTCCGCCTGCTGCCGAAGCCCCGGCTGTAGATTTCTCGGAGGATCAGCCCAAAGAGACAGCTCCTCTTGCCGAAGCAGAGATGCCTGATTTCGGCACTCCGGTTGAGCCGCCTGCCGAGCCGGAGACTCCCAAATACACCCCCAAAAAAGGAGAAAGCATGGCCATTCCCGATGATGCAGCCAAAAAGAAGGATTTTTCCTTCCTAAAAGGCTGCTGGGAATCAGAAACAGGCATGATAAATGACACAGGCAACGACGTTGTTGTGGAATTCTGTTTCAACAAAAAAGGCAGGGGGAGCATCACTGTCCACGAAGTTGGCAAAGGCAGAGGTGCTAAATGCAAAGGCAAGGCTTCAGCACGCTTTAATGGTGATACCCTCAGCATACAAAGCGATTATGCGCACTGCCCCAATGGCAAACTCTACGCAAAACAGACAGTCATCTGCACAGGCAGTGGCCGGTCTACTTATTGCAGAGGATCCTCAAACAGGACTAACTGGGAAGCTCGTTTCCGCCGCAAGTAGACCACTGTCATGCGTCCGGCAGGCACTGTCCTGAAGCATACGCTTTCTTTTCGGTACAATCATGAACACGCATTTTGCAACCAGCCAGCGCAATAACATGCGCCCCCTTGCCTTTGAGGGCCTGCTGGCACCAGACTGCCACAGCCAGCTGCAGTCCTTTCTGGCTGCCAGCAAGGACTTTCTGGCACAGCATGGCATGCCTGATGCAGAGCTCTTTCTGGCAGAGCCCATGCATGACAATGCGTCCGGCAGGACGGACTGGTATACGCCTGCCCAGGAAAAGCCTGTTCCCCTTGCCGAGCTTTCAGAGGCAGAACAGGAGCAGCTGCTTGCAAAAACACAGCAAAGCCTGGATGCCCTCACTGCCCTCTCCCAGAGCTGTGCCGCAAATAACAGCATGGCAGCCTCGCTTCTGGCGCTTGCCACCAAGCATCCCGGCAAAGAGGACATCTACAGCGCAGGCGGCACGCCTGTCCTTATCAACTGGGGCTTTGAGGAAAGCTCTGCTGCCAGTCCCGAGCACATTGTGCGGCTGGGAGAAAAAACGCAGCCAGGGCCTGTCCCGCCCAAACCGGAACCGCAGCCCGAACCACAACCACAGGAACAGCCTGCACCGCAGCAGCAGGCTCAGTCTGTTACAGACACGCCCCCGATCCCCGGATCAGTACCTGTACAAAATACGCCACAGGCTGCAGAAGCAGCCATGTCTCCGCCTCCTGTGCCTCCTGCGCCTGCAAAATCATATGCAGGCTGCCTGCCATTTCTTCTGCCTCTTTTGCTGGCACTCCTTCTGCTCTGGCTTCTGCTGGCCATGCTTGGCCTTATGCCATCCCCTCTGCCTGCATCGTGCTTTCACCAGGCAGTGCCGCCTGCCAGTGAGCATTCTGGAAGCGGCGAGTGGGAGCAAAGGATGGGCAGTGAACTTGCCAGAAGCAGGAGCCTGGCACAGAAAGCAGGCACTCTCACAGACAGGCTCATGAGGCACCAGGCCCTGTGCGTGCCTAAGGAAGTTCCCAAACCGGCTGCCAAAGCTCCGCAAACACCTCCGGCGGAACCAGTACAGCCCCTGAAAAAGGACAATCCGCCACAGGACAAGCCAGTGGTTCCCCCTGCTGAGCCCAGGGAGGAAAGCAAGCCCCTGGCAAAAAATGAAATGCCAGATTTCAGCAGCCCCGTTGTTATTCCTGAAGAGGGACAAGAGGCAGTGCCGCCAAAGGAGGAAAGCAAGCCACTGGCAAAAAACGAAATGCCTGACTTTGGCACTCCCGTTGTTATTCCTGAGGAGGAAAAAAAGCCTGAGCCCAAACCTGAGCCCAAACCTGCGCCCAAAGTACAGGCACAGGCTGAAAACAAGGCTCCCGGGACCAGGCCGCAGGAAAATCCTAAGGAAATGCCTAATGACAATCCGCAGCAGGATGAGCCACGGCCCGTGCAAAAGGCGGAAAAGCCTAAAAGAGGCGAAAAAATGCAGATTCCCAGGGATGCGGCCAAAAACAATGACCTGTCCTTTCTGGAAGGCTGCTGGCGTTCCGTTACAGATCTGTTCAGTTCAGCCACCGGCGAACCCATCGAGGCGGAATACTGCTTCTCAAGCGATGGCTCAGGACGCCGCTTTATCAGGCAGCAGGACGGCAGCATGTGCTCCGGGCCGGCAAGAGCCGGATTTAACGGCAGAAAGCTGAATATTACAGCTCCTGAGGCACACTGTGAAAGAGGCTCGTCATATGTTCCCCAGCAGGTGCAGTGCAAGGGAACTGAAAAATCCACCAGGTGCCATGGCAAGGAAGAAACAGGAAGGATGTCGCAACCCAGCCTGGGCGGCGGCTTGCTGGGGCAGGTCCTGGGACAGACACTTGGCCTGGTCCTGGGAGGTTCAAGGGATACCTGGGACGCCACCTTTATACGCAAGTAAGCCTCCCTGCACCTGGCCAGCTGCATTTGTCTGAACATTCCCGCTTATATTCCCGTTCATAGCCCCATGCATTTTCCAGCCATCTCCGGACAGAGAGTATGAATACGCATTTTGCAACCAGCCAGCGCAATGACATGCGCCCACTTGCCTTTGAAGGCCTGCTGGCAACAGACTGCCATGACCAGCTGCAAGCCTTTCTTGCAGCCAACCAGGCATTTCTGGCACAGCATGGCATGCCTCAGGCCCTGGCCTTTCTGGCAGAGCCCATGCATGATCCTGCCACAGGCAGGATAGACTGGTACACGTCTGCCAAAGAAAGGCCTGTGCCGCTTGCAGAGCTTTCCGAGCCAGAACAGCAGGATTTGCTTGCCAGAACACGGCAGTGCCTGGATGCCATGCGTGCGCTGGCAGAACAGGGAGCCAAAAGGCATGACATAGCGGCGTCCTTTTTGTCGCTTGCCACAATGCACCCGGGCGAACAGGACATCTACAGCGCAGGCGGCACGCCAGTCCTTATCAACTGGGGCTTTGACGCAAGCTCGGTTGCCAGCCCCGAACATATTATACGCCTGGGAGAAAAAAAGCTTCCTGAGCCTGTCCGGACTGACCCGGTCCGGACTGATCCTGAGCCTGGGCCTGAGCCGCTGCCGCAAGCCCAGCCAGAGCCAAAGCCGCAGGCTGGCCCTGTTCCGGAAGCTTCCGCAATTCCCGGACCTGTGCCCATACAGGACATGCCAAAAGCTGCCGAGACAGCCGTGCCTCCTGCAGCTTCAGCGACTTCAGTGACAAATGCCGGCTGCCTTCCATATCTTGTCCCTCTTCTCCTGGCACTTCTCCTGCTCTGGCTAATTCTGGCCATAGCAGGCCTTGTGCCGCCGCCTCTGCCTGCCTCCTGCTTTCACCAGGCAGTGCCTGCCGGCAATGAGCCGGCAGGAAGCTCATCCGTGGAACAAAGGCTCCATGATGAACAGGCAAGAAGCAGGGTACTGGCAGAAAAAGCGGACAGCCTAGGCAACAGGGTCATGGAGCACCAGGCC
>CAVJEZ010000113.1:3122-6731 GCA_963648625.1 Odoribacter splanchnicus | reverse complement strand
CTTCTGCCAGGCCTTGTTGTGGCTGACCTTAACCAGGAACATGCCATGCTGCGCCTGCAGGGCGAACCTGGCCCGGCCACGATGGCTGCGCTCAGAAATGCCGGTGCTGCCACAAGGCTGCGCATCATCCCAAATCATGCCTGCGCCACAGCCATGATGCACAAGGAATACTATCTTGTCCGCAACGGGATGGCGTATGCAAAAGCCTGCCGCTATGGAGGCTGGTAAGCAGCCTGCCTGCCTATTTTCACTGTATTTCCTGCGCATTGCATGCACCCTTCATTCACCTAACTGCCCCAAAGGAATACCATATGGCTTCAACAGTCTATTTTTGCAATATGTCCTGCCGCAAGCACTCCCAGACCAAGAGTGCCAAGCTTGCAAAGCTCTGCACGCTGCTTGATCTGAAAAACGTGGTCGTCCCAGGCCAGCCCTGTGCGGTCAAGCTGCATTTTGGCGAAGACGGCAATGACACGCATCTCAATCCGCAGCTGGTCCAGGTCGTTGTTGACAAAATCCGCCAGGCCAGGGCCCTGCCCTTCATGACAGACACAACGACGCTGTACTCAGGCTCCCGCCAGAATGCCGTCAGCCACCTGAATACGGCTGTGCGCCACGGCTTTGCACCCGGCGTTGTCGATGCACCGGTCATCATTGCAGACGGCCTTTTCGGCGCCAATGAAATCCCTGTCGCAATCAATGCCAAAAACTTTGAAAAGGTCCGCATAGCCACGGAAATCGTCCATTCCCCTGCCATGGTCGTGCTCTCCCACTTCAAGGGGCATGAGATGGCCGGCTTTGGCGGAGCCATCAAAAACCTGGCCATGGGATGCGCATCCCACGACGGCAAGAGGGACCAGCACGGCATTTCCGTCAGCGTGAATGAGGAAAAATGCCAGGGCTGCGGGCATTGCGTGCATATCTGCCCCGAAAAAGCCATGACCTTAGGGGACGACAAGCACAGCCACTGCGATGCCTCCAAATGCATAGGCTGCTTTGAATGCATGACAGTGTGCGAGCCCAAGGCCATAGAGATTAACTGGGAAACAGACATCCCTGCCTTTATGGAGCGCCTCACCGAATACGCATATGGCGCTGTCAAAGGCAAAGAAGATCATGTCTGCTATATCAATTTCGTGATGAACATTACGCCCGACTGCGACTGCGCAGGCTGGTCAGACATGCCCATGGTTCCGGATGTGGGCATCCTGGCATCCCATGATCCGGTCGCCCTGGACCAGGCCTGTTTTGACCTGGTGCAGAAGCAGCCCCTGCTGGCTGACATGGAGCTTGGCGGAAAGGACCTCTTTACGGCCCGCTGGCCCCACACCAGGGGAACAATACAGCTCTCCTATGGCGAAAAGCTCGGCCTGGGCTCCAGGGAGTACGTCTTAAAGGAAGTGTAAAGACAGATCTTTTTCATACAGTCCGAAGGATACAGGGAAGCCATGCAGCCCGGCAGTGCGGGCGTATGGCTTCCCTTTTTTCAAATGTGGCATGCAGTTTCATCGCATCCGGCATCGTGCGCATTGTGCCTTCCGTCTACCGCAGGACCCGGCCTGCGCACCTTCAGGCATATGATCGCTTAAACCTTGTGCCAGAGGCCGCCGCACTTCTTTTCCCGGACCGGACTGCACAACTCACTTTTTCCCGTGATCAGGATCAAAGGTATACATATTTCTTGCGTAGTTGCGCCTTTTCTGACATTCTACCGGCAATAGGAACAGTTCTTTTTTCTCACTGTTTTCCCTGCATCATGCTACAAGTCCCCCCATGGCGCAGCCGGATTATGCGGAAGAACTGCTTCAGATGCCGGCGCTGCATAAAGGAAACGCCTGCAAATTTCTGTCAAATATTTTATAACTATTTGACTTTATTTGTTTTTTACGCACTTTTTACCCCCCACCCGTCTGTCCGGAGTCGTTCTTTGCGACCCGCATCATGGGTGTTTTTTTGTTATACAAGAACACTTTTTTTCGGAGGGAACTGAAATGAAGCGTGCCTTTTTAGGGCTTGCTACCGCCCTTTTATCCCTGTCAATGGGTCTGTCCGGCGCCCAGGCTGCCGACACCATCAAAATCGGCGTTGCCGGTGCCCATTCCGGCGACCTGGCTTCCTATGGCGTGCCTTCTCTTAATGCCGCCGAAATTGTCGCCGAGAAAGTCAACAAAGCCGGCGGCATCAACGGCAAGATGATTGAGCTGGTCAAAGGTGACGACCAGTGCAAGCCCGAGCTTGCCACCAACGTGGCTACCAAGCTCCTGAGCGACCACGTTGCCGCTGTTATGGGCCATATCTGCTCCGGCGCCACCAAGGCTTCCCTGGCCCTGTACAATGAAGCCCACATCATCTCCATGTCTCCCTCTGCCACCACTCCCGGCCTGACCGCCAATGGCGCAAACCCCATGTTCCTGCGCACCATTGCAAAGGACGACAGCCAGGCTCTGGTGACCAGCAACTTCATGCTCAAGGAACTGAAGGTCAAGAAGGTTGCCTACCTGCACGACAACGGCGACTACGGCAAGGGCTTTGCTGACATGAACCGTGCCAACCTGGAAAAGGCCGGTGTCGAGACAGTGCTTTTTGAAGCCATCACTCCTGATGCCGTTGACTTCTCCTCCATCGTCAAGAAGCTGCGCCACGCCAAGGCTGACATCCTCGTCTTTGGCGGCTACCAGCCCACTGCCTCCAAGCTTCTGCAGCAGATGCGCCGCGCCAAGGTCATGACCCCTGTTATGGGTCCTGACGGCCTGAAGGACGATGCTTTCATCAAGATGGCAGGCAAGGATGCCGAAGGCGTCTACTGCTCCTACCCCAAGGATACCTCTTCCCTGCCCCTGTACAAGGAAGCCCGCCAGGCACATCTTGACAAGTACAAGACCGAGCCCGGCTCCTTCTACTACTTTGCCTACTCTGCCATGCTCTGCCTTGTGAATGCTATCAAGGAAGCTGGTTCCACAGACACCGACAAGATTCTTGAAGTGCTGCACACCAAGCACGTTGATACTCCTATCGGATCGCTTGTCTTCAACAAGAGCGGCGATGCCGCCGGTCTTGGCATGTCCATCTACCAGATCAAGGACGGCAAGTTCGTGGAGACGCCCTACAGCATAACCATCGACTAATTCTGGCGGAGGGTGGAAGCATGGCGTCATGCTTTCACCCTCCGTTTCAGGGATACAGGCAGCCATGGATTTTCAATATTTTATAGAACTTGTTTTCGGTGGCCTGACAAGAGGCAGCATCTATGCGCTCATAGCGCTGGGCTATACTCTTGTGTACGGAATCATCGGCCTTATCAACTTTGCTCACGGCGAAATCTACATGGTTGGCGCCTTCACGGCCCTGCTGGTCTCCGGATTGCTTGGTTACCTGGGCTTTCCGGGGGGAGGAATACTGATTGTTGCTGCCCTGGTGGCCATTGTATGGACATCAGCCTATGGCTACACCATGGAAAAGATAGCGTACAAGCCGCTGCGCTCTGCGCCCAGGCTGTCTCCGCTTATCTCGGCCATCGGTATGTCCACCTTTTTGCAGAACTATGTGCTGCTGGCGCAAACACCGGATTTCGTCCCCTTCCCCATGCTGCTGCCTGACATTGACTTCATC
>CAVJEZ010000113.1:0-2900 GCA_963648625.1 Odoribacter splanchnicus | reverse complement strand
GGCGTGCTCATTGCCCAGCATATGGGCCAGATTAACTTCGGCATCGGCTTTCTGGCCGGCATGAAAGCCTTTACAGCAGCCGTGCTCGGCGGCATCGGCTCCGTACCCGGCGCCGTTCTCGGCGGCATTGTCCTCGGACTGGCAGAATCATTCAGCACAGGCTATGTAGCCGGCAACTACGAGGATATCCTCTCCTTCTGCCTGCTCATCATCATTCTCATCCTGAGACCAGACGGCATCCTGGGCAAGAGCCAGATACAGAAGGTCTAGGAGGATGCAGTCATGAAAAGGATATTCAAAGCAATCCTCGTAGCAGTCTGGTTTATGGTGCTCTGCGCCCCCATTATGGGCCTGCACATCAACCCTGACAAAACCGTTGATTTTTACTGGCAGCGCCTTGTCGGCCTTGGCATAGGCATCTTTCTGGCTGCGCTTGCCTGGGACTGGTATTTCAGCTCTTCCAGGACAGCTGCCACATTTACGATGCCCAAAAGCATCAGCAACGCCTTTGCCTTTCTGACGCAGAAGAAGACCAAGCGCACAGGCCTGTGCCTGCTCCTGGCTTTTCTTCTCATCCTGCCCATGCTTCCGGTACTGGGCAGCATCTACCAGATTTCCATTCTGATATCGGCACTTATCTATGTCATGTTGGCCCTGGGCCTGAACATCGTGGTGGGTCTTGCCGGACAGCTTGTGCTTGGCTATGCGGCCTTCTATGCCATAGGAGCCTATACCTACGGGCTTCTCAATGCCTTCTTCGGCCTGGGATTCTGGGCCTGCCTGCCGATCGGCGGCCTGCTGGCCATTCTTTTCGGCCTGGCCCTTGGCTTCCCTGTCCTGCGCCTGCGCGGTGACTACCTGGCCATCGTCACCCTGGGCTTTGGCGAAATCACCCGCCTTGTCCTGCTGAACTGGGTTTCTGTCACAGGCGGCAGCCAGGGCATAAGCAATATTCCCAAGCCCGGCCTCTTTGGCATGGAGCTTAGCATGCAGGAAGGCACGGTTTACCTGTACTACCTCTGCATCCTGGCTGTTATTATAACCATCGTCATTATCTCCCGTCTTACCAACTCCCGTGTGGGACTTGCCCTGCAGGCCCTGAGGGAAGACGAGATAGCTTCCGAAGCCATGGGCATCAACCTGACAAAGGTCAAATTGTCCGCCTTTGCGCTGGGGTCAGCCTGGGCCGGCTTTGCCGGCGTCATCTTTGCAGCCAAGACGAGCTTTGTGAATCCGGCCTCCTTCACCTTTATGGAATCGGCCATGATGCTCTCCATGGTTGTCCTTGGCGGCATGGGCTCCATCACTGGCGTTACGCTTGGCGCCCTTATCCTCATCCTGGTACCCGAGTACCTGCGCGCCTTCGCTGACTACCGCATGCTGCTCTTCGGCGCCGTCATGGTTGTCATGATGATTTTCAGGCCCCAGGGCCTTATCACTGGCGAACGCCGTCACTACCGTATCAGCGAACTGGAAAAGAACAAGGAGGCGGCATGAACAGCGTCTTGGAGGTACAGGACCTCGTCCAGGACTTCGGCGGCCTCAGAGCCCTGAATGAACTGAGCCTTAATGTCTGCGAAAAAGAAATTGTTGCCCTTATCGGTCCCAACGGCGCCGGCAAGACAACGTTCTTCAACTGCATTACAGGCATCTACACGCCGACCAGCGGCACGATGCATCTCACGGTCAAGGGTGAACGGTATCTTCTCAACGGCCGCAAGACACATGAGATTACGGCTCTGGGCATGGCCCGCACTTTCCAGAACATCAGGCTCTTCAGCCAGATGACCGTGCTGGAAAATGTCATGATAGGCCGCCACTGCCGCACAAAGGCAGGCATCCTGAATGCCCTGCTGCGTGATCCGGCCACATCCCGCGAGGAACAGGAAACCGTAGACAAAAGCTACGAGCTTCTGAAGCTTGTCGGCCTGGAAAAGCACTGGAACGACGTTGCCTGCAACCTGCCCTATGGTGCACAAAGGCGGCTGGAAATAGCCCGTGCCATGGCAACAGAGCCATGCATGCTTTTGCTGGACGAACCGGCTGCCGGCATGAATCCGCACGAGACGGAAGAGCTTAAGGAACTGATTATCCATCTGCGCGACCACGGCAATCTGGCTGTCCTGCTCATAGAACATGATATGAACATGGTCATGACCTTGTCCGACCGCATTTTTGTCATGGAATACGGTTCGCCGCTGGCATCGGGCACGCCCAGCGAAATCCGCAACAATCCCGATGTCATAAGGGCTTACCTTGGGGAGAGCCACAATGCTTGAGCTTCAGGCTGTCAATACCTACTACGGAGTAATCCAGGCACTGCATGATGTCTCTCTGCATGTGGACGATGGTGAAATTGTCACGCTTATCGGTGCCAACGGTGCCGGCAAGTCCACTACGCTTATGACCATCTGCGGCATCCAGCATCCGCGTTCAGGCTCAATCACGTTCAATGGCAAGCCCATACATGAATTGCAGCCCAATGAGATTGTGCGTCTTGGCATCAGCCAGGTTCCCGAGGGACGCCTTATCTTCCCGAGCCTTACTGTGGCTGAAAACCTGGATCTGGGAGCCTTTCTGCGCAATGACACGGCTGAGATAGCCAGGGACAGGGATTACGTATTTTCTCTCTTCCCTATACTGTTGCAGCGCATAAACCAGGCAGGCGGCACTCTGTCAGGCGGCGAACAGCAGATGCTGGCAGTGGGCAGGGCCATTATGGCGAGGCCCAAGCTTCTGCTGCTTGACGAGCCCAGCCTTGGCCTTGCACCCATCATCATCCAGCAGATTTTCAATATCATCCAGAAAATCAACAGCAACGGAACCACGGTCTTCCTGGTCGAGCAAAATGCAAACCAGGCACTGCATATTGCAGACCGCGGCTACGTCATGGAAAACGG
>CAVJEZ010000112.1:0-6816 GCA_963648625.1 Odoribacter splanchnicus | reverse complement strand
ACTACCTTGCACGCTGCTATGAGACCGGCAGCGGAGTAGAAAAGGACAGGAAAGAGGCGATCCGCTGGTATAGGAAGGCAGCTGAGCAGGACTACGCAGATGCTGACATAAGGGCAAAAGAGCTTGAAGACTGAGCGCAAAGGGCAACCCGGCACAAAGCCCGCCTGTGAACAGCATGAGAAACAGCCATAACAAGAAATCCATGGGATAAAGCCATGGAAGAGTCTTCGGCATAAGGCATGAAACGCATTGTACTTGTCTGCATCCTCTTTTTGCTTCTGCATCCTGCCTGTGCCTTTGCTGCAGAGACCTGGGCTGTTTACTGGTATCTGTGCGGCAGCGACCTTGAAACACGGAAAGGGGCGGCTACTGCGGACCTGGAAGAACTTCTCAAAGCCAGGCTGCCGGAAAACGTCACGGCAGTCATCCAGACAGGCGGTGCAAAAAAATGGCATCACAAGGACATAAGCTCCAGGCACATCGGACGCTATGTCTACCATAACGGCGAGCTGAAACAGGCAGAAAAGCTGCCGCAGGCCAATATGGGCGATGCAGAAACGCTGGCCTCCTTCCTTGCCTTCTGCAAGAAAAACTATCCTGCCGACCATCAGGTCTTTGTCTTCTGGGACCATGGCGGCGGCAGCATCGGCGGCGTTGCCAACGATGAAAACTACGACAACGATGCGCTGTCCTTAAAAGAGATCAGGACGGCGTTTGAAAAGAACTACACGCCCTCCCAGGAAAAGCCGCCCTTTGAAATTATCGGCTTCGACTGCTGCCTGATGGCAACGCTGGACACGGCCGGCACGCTGAACGGGCTGGCCCGCTACATGGTAGCCTCGCAGGACGTGGAGCCTGGCAACGGCTGGGAATATACAGCCTGGACAGAGGCGCTTGGCAAAAATACGTCCATGACCGCCGCAGAACTCGGCAAAATCATCTGCGACACCTACATGGAAGGCTGCCTGGGCGAGGGAACCGAGGGCAGCGCCACGCTCTCCCTTGTGGACCTGGAAAAGATTCCTGTCCTGAACATAGCCTATAACGCCCTGGGCCTTGAAGCTGTCTGCAAGGTCATAGACAGCACTTCCTTCTATGCAGTCTACGGACGCCAGGCCAAGGCCTGCGAAAACTACAGAAACTCCCGCT
This sequence comes from Odoribacter splanchnicus, assembly GCA_963648625.1. Taxonomy (GTDB): domain Bacteria; phylum Desulfobacterota; class Desulfovibrionia; order Desulfovibrionales; family Desulfovibrionaceae; genus Desulfovibrio. Next base: position 5,667 of record CAVJEZ010000112.1, on the reverse strand, counting down.
CCGAGGGCTTTACCAATATGGCTGACATGGGATCCCTTGTCAGCAGCCTGAAAGGGGATCTGCCGGAATTTGCAGATCTGCTGCTGGAAACCCTCGGCGAAACCGTCGTCTACAAGGTCAGCGGGCCGTACCGCAACCCGTCGGGCCTTTCGTGCTACTACCCCTATGACGGCAAAAAAGCCGGATTCAGGGCCATGATGGACACGGGCAACGTGACCTCGTTTCTGGTCCTGAACGGCCTGCAGTTCGGATTCCTTGATACAGACAGCGCCGCATCGCACCTGGAACGCATTACCGATGAAATTTCCAAAGCCCTGGAAATTGACGGGGATGACAGCAGCGGGAGCGGCACAGCGGCAATTGATCCCCACGCGCTCCCGCAGCCGGAGCATTCCGGCCAGGCTGGCAGCCACAGCGGTTCTTCATCGTCTTCTTCGTCTGGATCATCAGGCAGCCAGGCACACTCCGGCCTGGGAGCCATTGTCGGACAGGGAACTCACGCCGTGCTTGGAAATGTCGCACCGCTCAGCCAGCTTGACATATCCTCCCTGGAAGACTTTGAGGTCACGATCACTGACGATGGCAAGGCGCAGCTGGATCTCGGCCCTGAGAGGGTGCGCTTTCTGGACGACGTGTGCTTCTATCTTGCCTATTACAGCATAGAGGATGACATCATCCTGCTCCTTGGCAAGGATGCGGACATGGAGGCAGACTGGGAGAAAGGTATCTTTAGGGACAACTTCCGCGGCGTATGGGCAGCCCTGGACGGCCACCTTGTCTATCTTGAAATTACCAGCAGAAACGAAAAGTATGCCCACTATACCGTCCCCATCAAGCTGAACGGCGAACCCTGCAGCCTTCTGGTTGTCTACGAAAACGAAAAGCAAGGCTACCGCATTCTCGGTGCGAGGCGCGTTCTTCAGGACAACATCGTGGACAAGGGCCTGATTAAGCTTAAGCCAGGGGACAAGGTAACCACCATACTCAAGTGCATGAGCATCAGCGGCGACGACGATGAATTCCAGGACGTCGAGGTCGATGAGTTTACGATTGGTGAGGATCCCGTTTTTGAGGACGAAAACATGGGAGACGGGACCTTCATGTTCATGTTTGAAATGACGGACGTGCAGAACAACAGCGCAACCTCCCAGGCAGTTACCTTTGACGTGAAGGACGGAGAGTACGTTATCTCAGGCATTGACTGAAAAGACACTGGCGTATCAGAGAGGCAGATGCTCATGCCCTTGTCATGCCTCTGCCTCCCTCCTCAGCTGCTCAAGCCAGGAAAGGGCCGCAAGCATGCGTTCTTCTTCCGTGGCTGTATCCTGCAGAAACTTTTCCAGCCAGCCGCTTTCCATCAGCCGGCCTAAAGGCCCCCGTGCCATCAGCTCAGGAAAGCGCTTCATGTCTGCCAGGCGGACAATGCGGCTGTTTCCATTTTCAGGATTCCTGCAGCAGTACAGCACGTTGCCGGCAGTGTCGGGGGCTGTATCGGAGACAGCATCCAGCAATGCCGGATTATGCGTGGAGAAGAGCACCTGCAGGCCACGGCTGGTAGCGATGCCCTGAATCTGCTGTACCCAGAAGGCGGCACGGCCCGGGTACACGCCGCTGTCTGCTTCTTCAATGACTGCCATGGCTTTTTCCGGCGCACCAAGCAGGAGAGCTCCCACAGCAAGAATCCGCAATGTTCCGTCAGACAGCAGAGGTGCGTCAGCTGTACGCTCTGTACTGCCGAAAGACTCATGCAGGCGAAGCATGACGTCGTTGCGCTCTGTTGTGACAAAGGAAATATCGGTGACTGGCTGTCCCAGCAAGGGACAAAGGAAATCAAGCAGTGACTGCTTCACCTGCTCCTGCCTGCATAATTTGGCGAGGACACCGGAAATATTAGACCCGTCTTCGCATAGCTTGTCGTCTCCTGCATGGGAATAGCCACGCATGGCTGCAGGATTAGGGGCAAGAAACACAATATTGCTGAGCTGCTCCCGAAAAAGACGCGTTACTGCGGGAATCTCTTTTTGTGCCTGTGCATCTTTACGGGAAAAACTGCCGGGCGTTTCAAGCTGGCAAAAAACGGCCTGCTGATTAGAGCATGGCACATGCGGCTTGTTTTTGCCGCTCTTGAAATCGTTATACGTGACGCTGAGTACATCGCTATGTCCTGGTTGCAGGTCCTCCGTGCGATAGAGCGGCAAAGCTTCCGATGAGCTGCTGACGGCTTCTTCTATCAATTCAAGCTGCCCATCCTGCATCCCGATTTTGATACAAAGCTCATTCCACGCAAGGCCTGGCTCTTCAAGGCGTGAGCCTATGGTCAGTTCCTCAGACGCATCACTAAAGAGATCGCTTACATAGCCACGGATACCGGCCTCTCCGTTCTGAATGCTGCGCCCGATATCATCCAGGCGCATGCCCCTTGCCAGCAAGCTCAAAAGCCGCAGGGCATCCAGTGCACTGCTCCTTCCAGCAGCATCGGGTCCTGTCAGGAAAGTCATGGAAGCAAGGGGAATAACGGCTTCCTCATACCTTTTGAAGTTTTTGATGAGCAATGATGAAAGCATGAATTTTCTCCCTGATGAAGTTCTATGATGAAGCACGTTGGGCTCATTTTGCAGCGCTGCTTTAAGCTGCCGTTACAGCCTCCCCAGGCCGGTCAAAAATAGCTTTGTCTGCCGTTGCTGGCAACATTGCCGGAGCGGCCCCGGGCTCATCCAGGTTCATCGTTGCTTCTCAGAGTCACCTGCCGTATTTTGTGGTATTCAATCCGTTTCATCATCAATTTTGCAATAAAAACTGATTTGATTCCATTTTTATTGAAAAATTTGAATAAAACATCTATTGTTTCCTTGAATTACGGAGGACAACAATGGGCTTTTTTCCCCGACCAGGCTATCTTGAATGGCTTATCAGGCAAAAGGACAGGCAAATCGTCAAAGTCATATCTGGTGTCAGACGCTGCGGCAAATCCACTCTCTTTGCCCTCTTCCAGGAGTATCTTCTGGCAAACGGAGTATCCCCGGCACAAATCATCAAGATTGACTTTGAAAGTCCGGAATACGACTCCCTGACCGACTACAAATCCCTCTACTACGCCATTTCAGAAAAACTCCTGCCGGACAAAAAGAACTACATCTTTCTCGATGAAATCCAGCATGTCCCAGACTACCAGAAAGCAGCAGACAGCCTTTTCATCAAAGAAAACTGCGACCTGTACATCGCTGGCTCCAACGCAAACCTTATGTCCGGCGAACTGGCAACTCTGCTGACAGGACGTTGCATAGAACTCTCCATGATGCCGCTGTCATTCAGGGAATTCTGCGACGGACTGAATGAAGAACGCCAGGCTGCATCCCTGCAGGAAAAGTTCAGTCTGTATCTTTCTGCCGGCTCTTTTCCCCATGTCCTCCGCTATCAGCAGAGCCTGACTGAGGCACGCCAATACATGCGCTCGGTTTACGAGAGCATCCTGCTGAATGACATTGTGAAGAGATACAACATTGCTGATGTCAGCATGCTGGAAGCCATTACCAAACATCTCATGCAGAACATCGGCATCCGTACCACGCCCGCAGCCATAGCCAAGACTATGACCGCCAATAACCACAGGATAGATGCCAAGACAGCAGAACGCTATATACGCGGACTGACTGAAAGCCTGATGATGTACAAGGTGCGCCGCTACAACATCAGGGAGAAGACATTCTTTGCCACAGCAGGCAAATACTACGCAACAGACGTGAGTATGAGACATACGCTGGTAAAAGAACAGGCCTCAGACATCGGCCGTATTCTTGAGAACATCGTGTACCTTGAGCTCAGAAGATGCGGCTATGAGGTCTGTACAGGCCATATCGGGACCAGAGGAGAGGTAGATTTTGTTGCCCTGAAAGACGGCAAAACAGAATACTACCAGGTCGCAGAAACAACGATCGATGAAAAGGTGCTGCGCAGGGAGCTCGCACCGCTTCAGAAAATCAGGGACAACTACCCCAAGTACCTGCTGACCCTCGACACGATCCTGGCTGAAGCTGATTACGACGGCATACAGAAAACAAACGCCCTGAACTGGCTTCTCGCATAGGACGCTGTCTGTCTCCTTTGCAGCACAGGAGCCACAGGAGTTTCTGCTGTTCCCAATGAGAGCACGCTGCGGCCAGGATGCTCTGCGGCCCTTTTCTTTATGTAAAAGATAACATATTATACTTTAATATGATATTTATGGCTTAAAGGATAATATAATGTTTCTATCACTAAAAACACCAGAGGAAGTTGCACTGGAAATCGCTTCCCGTCTCAAGGCAAGGCGCCTGGCCCGGAATCTGACACAGGCCGGACTTGCTTCCAGGGCCGGAATGAGCACGCCTTCCCTAAAGCGCTTTGAAAAAAGCGGTGAAATCTCCTTTGTTTCCCTGCTTAAGATTGCCCTTGTTTTAGGCTGTCTGGACAAGTTTGAAGAGCTGTTTGCTGCCGATATCGTACCAGCTTCCCTCTTCACGAAAGAAGCAAGGACAAGAAAACGGGGAAGAATCAAGTAGATGAAGAAGCTCAAAGTCTTTTACAATGCCTGGGGCAAGCGCTCCTTTGCCGGCATACTGGCCGAAGAAAAACGTCACATCTTTTTTGAATATGCGCCCGAGTTCATAACCCAGGGCATAGAGATCTCCCCTTTTCGGCTGTCACTGAAGTCCGGCGTCTTTGAAGGACCAGCACACTTTAGGGGCGGCCTCTTCGGCCTCTTTAACGACAGCCTCCCCGATGCCTGGGGAAGCCTTCTGCTGGACAAGAAACTCAGTCAGAAAGGGCTTTCCTATGAGGCCTTAAGCCCGCTGGACCGCCTGGCTCTCATTGGCTCCAATCCCATTGGGGCACTGGAATATGAGCCGTCAGATTCAGCCTATACAGAAGACTTTGCCGTTCATCTGGATTCCCTGGCCAATGACGCAGAAGCCGTTCTGAAAGGCCGTCCGGCCGGCCTGCTTGATGAACTGGTACTGCTGAACGGAACGGCAGGCGGAGCCCGTCCTAAAATTACGGCGCTTGTCTCAGACGACAAGAAGACAATCATCCACGGCAATCAGGATGTTCCGCCAGCATTCTCGCCATGGATCATCAAGCTCTCCAACAAGGAGGACAGAAAGGAAGCCGGCCTGCATGAGTATGTCTGTTCACTGCTTGCCAAGAAGTGCGGCATTGCCATGCCGGAAACGTATCTCTTTCCATCCAGGGCAAGCTACGGTCACTTCGGCGTCAAAAGGTTCGATCGTAACGGCAGCCAGAAAATACACATCCATTCAGCCTGCGGCCTGCTCCATGCCGATTTCAGGGTTTCGAGCCTGACGTATGCTGACCTCTTAAAGCTTACATTGCTTCTGACAAGAAACTACCAGGAGGTTGCGCAGATGGTCCGCCTGATGATTTTTAACGTTAAGGCAGGCAACAAGGACGATCACAGCAAGAATTTCAGCTTCATGCTGGATAAGGACAATACCTGGAAACTGGCTCCGGCGTATGATCTGACAAAATCTAACGGCATCAATGGCGAACAGACAGCCATGGTTAATGGCAAGGGTGCCGGTATCACTGACGATGACCTGGTTGCAGAAGCCCTGAAAGCAGGCATCTCCAAAAGAAAGGCCAGGGAGATGATCGAGGAAGTTTCTTCAT
>CAVJEZ010000111.1:2498-6818 GCA_963648625.1 Odoribacter splanchnicus | reverse complement strand
ATCTCCCCGTTTTCAAAGTGGAACAGCAGGGGAACATCCAGCTTTTGATCCAGATAGTATATGGCTTCTGTCATTTGCGGCGTCATAATGCGCATGGCGTCCAGGGGATCTCTGGCATAAACCCTGAAGCGGTCCTCAAAGGCCGCAAGCTCCGTTTCCACACGCTGCCACTGCTTCTGAAGCAGGCTGTCTGCACTGAAATCGTACCGTACAACCTGGACAGGCCCTCTGGCAGAAGAATGTATGGCAAAACGCATGAGCCTGCCCCGGAACACGTCTGTCACAATCCCGCTGCGTTCCTCTGTACAGTTTCCATTGCCGTTTTCACCTGCAATGACAGCTTCTTCCGTATCCTGGATGCTGATGTCGCACTGCATGAAGTCAGTGCCGTGGTAGCGGGCAGTGATCAGGTCATTGCAGCGGATGGTGCTGAATGGGGCAAGGATGCCCCGGGAGAGCAGGGGACTGTTTCTTAGATCTCCCTCAGGCTTGTAGGCCAGGTTGTCAAAGACCTTTTCCAGCTCAGTACGGACCAGTTTTTCCTTGAAGTCCATGCTGTAGCGGCTTTTCAGGCGGTGCGAGCAGTACAGGGCCGCTGCGCCGCAGAAGCCCACAATGATCAGGGCCGTTTGCGGCTCCGTGTCCATGGCCATGGCTGCAGTCAGGGCAACAGGAAAGGCTGCCCAGCCCAGAAATGAGGCCAGGCCTGCCAGAATGCGTGTATATTCCATCCTGAGGGCAGAGGCATCGCCATTTGCGGCCCTGAGGCTCTGCTTCAGCCGGAAGATCCTGATACATCCCCTGACGAGCCAGATCAAAAGTCCCAGGAGCAGGACCGGGCCGACAAACTCGCAGACAAGGGCAACGATGATAAAAAAGATGTCAGACATGGCCTTTTGCTTGAAGGCCTCCTGTTCAGAAGCCCTGAAAGCTTCATTAAACCGGAGGCCTTGTCTTTTTCAGCTGTACATCAGGCTTATGAAAAGCCCCTGTGCTTATTTATCTCTCTTTATCTGGTACTCATAAGAGTACTTTCTTTTCTGAAAGATGTCGTTCATCTTCCCGTTCCTGTAGTCTGAGAGGATTTTTTCATTGAGCCAGCGCCAGTTATTGGTGATTTTCCCTTTATGTTTGACAGGAACAAGGTAAGTAATGATGTGCTTCTGCCCCGGGTACAGATGCACCCTGCTGACATTGCTTGACTGGACCTGGGCTGTGCACTCATTTCTGGAATTAAGCGGAAGATATCTGTCCATTAGGTAGGTCAGCTTCAGCTTCTTATCAAAAATGGCAGTGATAATATCGCCATTCCTGCTCTGGTTTACGTGGCACACGGGAACTCTCAGGGCCAGGTAGCCAGGCTTGCTGATATCCTTGCCCACAATCTCAAGCGTGGGCCTGCCGTAGGATATCTTAATCCAATTCGGGGCAGCAAAGGATTCACTTGCAAAGGAGAAAAGGCAGAAGACGGAAAAAATCAGAACGGCAAAACATGCATGCATGGATTTCAGGGTGCTGTTTTTCATTTTTTCTCCTGCCTGCAACTACTGTTGCTGAGAACTGCCGGCAGAGGGAAAATTCATGGCAACATCCTGCTTCTTTTCAGGATTATCCTGCCTGAAGAAGTCCTGCTTCACATGTCCGCGCATACGGCCGACGATGCTGTCGGGCCAGGTCACGAGCAACTGGTTGAACTGTGACACATTCATATTATAGATGCGCCTTGCAGCCTGCAGCTGTTCCTCAACGTCCGAGATGGATGCCTGCAATGCCTTGAAATTGTCGCTGGAACGCAGTTCGGGATAGGCCTCGGCAAGGACATTGATCTTTCCCTGCAGGGCATCCATCTGGCTGTCAGCCTCTGCGCGCTGCGTCATGCTCATTCCCTGGCGCATTGTCACTATCCTGCCCAGGGTCTCCGCCTCATGCCTTGCATAAGCCCTGGTAACGTCCAGCATCTTTGTCAGGGTATCAAAACGCATGGTGAGCGCCACGTCGATACCGGAATCAGCTTCCCTGATTTTTACCAGAAGCCTGGCAAAGCGGTTCATGGTCATAATGTACCACAGGACAGCCGCTGCCAGGACTGCTGCTGTCAGAATAAGCCAGCTGCTCATATATATCCTCCCTGTTACTGTATATCTGTTTTAGTCGGTACAGATGCGGAAATCATCGCCTGTCCAGCATCTTCCGTCAAATCTGGCTTCTCCCCAGCGGGAATTTATGCCGTCCTTTGTCAGTCCGCTGACCTCGGCAGTTCCGGGGCTCATTTCGGTTACGGAGATGGTAAGAATTTCTTCCAGAAGGGGCCTGCCGTTCTTTTTCTCGATAACAAGCCAGCTGAGATTTTCGTCCTTCCCTTTTTTTATGATGCAGCCTGAAGGCCTGTAGGTTTGGCCCCCGGAAACAATGGTGCATCTGCCTTCCCTGGCAGCGTCATCATCCGCGGCAAGAGCCTCTCCGCAATACGGGACGATGCAGGCTAAAAGCATGCACAGAATGATGCGGCAGAAGAAACGATAGTTTTTCATAGTGTATGCTCCAGGCAGGAGAGAACGTCCGGACCGGCAATGCCCGGCTCGATAATATCAGCCACAGCCATAAAAGCCAGAACAGCAGCCAGTGCCATGCATATGAGCGCAATGGCAAAAAGCGCCCGCCATCCCTTCCTTTTGGCATACAGGGCAAGGCAGACGGACGCGGCTCCCGTTGCGGCCATGAGAGCCAGCAGCAGATCTGTCCGGCGTGTCAAAAGCAGCACACATGTGAGCCAGATCAGGCCGGCACAGGATGCTGCCGCTGCTCCGGCTGCCAGTATTCTGGCAGGCATTCTATTCGCCACGGCCTGCCTCGATAAGCACAGATCCCTCTGCCATCCAGGTAAGGGAGACGTTTTTTCCGGAGGTAACATGCAGCCTGAAGACAGGGACAGCCGGATTTGCTCCTGCTACAGCCTCGTCCCAGTTTGGGGCGGGAATGTAGACAGCATCCAGGCTTGCAGGCCTGGTCATAGTAAAGACAGCAGCGCATGTCTCAGCCATGGCTTCCTCTGCGTCATGCTGCGTGGTCTCTGATTTGTCCCAGAAGCTCTCGGCATCCCTGACTTCCATCTTTTCGCCTTCCTTTACATAGGCAAACCAGGGGCGGTACCCGGCAGAGGACAGGGCGAGAAGCACATTTTTAAGGCTGTCTTCATTGGAAACAGCACGGAGCGAGATGCTGCGTACAGGACATGCATCGGCAGGCTTTGCAAAATATTCCCCGCTGTTTTCAGGGGAGATTCTGGCAAGCCAGGTATTCTTTGCGAATGTTACGGGCAGAAAGAATTCATTGGTGAAGGGATGAGATCCTTCTGTGATATTCATGGTGCGCAGGCCGCCTATGGTACCGGCTGATGTCACCCTGGAAAATTCGACGGCTGCCGTGCCTTCGGGAACCATTGAAGATGCTTTTCCCCTGATTGTGCCGGAATTGCCGGCCTCTGCCTTTGCTGGGGCCTTTTTGACCCTGATATTGCAGACGCTCATCTCGCCAGGAACTGTCGTTGCCCAGTTGCCCGTCCATTCGGCTTCGCAGCCGGGATTGGCTTCCAGCCAGGCTGCCAGAACCTCGGGACAGCGTTTTTTGGCGTGATCGTTGCTGTTTATGGGGCCGGCCTCGGCATCAAAGCTCTCTTTCTGTGCTTCAGCTCCTGCCTTGTCTCCTGTCACAAGCAGGGGTGTGCCGTCTTCAGCCAGCTCAAAGCGCACAAGCTGCTTCGGGCCCTGAAGATTTACGGATTCAAAGGCGTAGCATTTTGTTCCGGCGTATACTTTCAGATCCTTGAGTACAGAGGCATCGCCGTCATTCATGTTGATTTTGTTGCCAGGGACAAGGTTCATGGATGAGCCCATGCCGCTGTCGCCGCTGTCCATATACAGATAGCTGATCTCAAGCGGTGAGCCATTGACGACTGTTACGGTTATCTCCGCCCTGACAGAAAGCGGTGCCAGAAGGAGCAAAAAGAGTACGAGGAATCCGAAAGACATCCGTTTCATACAGAATCTCCTTGTATTTTATGCCGGGACAGGCTGCATACAGAATTCCATCATATTTTAGCCCAAACAGGGCACTGTCGCTATCACTATATATTAGGTATATATGACGGGCAAACAGGATTATCTTGAGGAGAAGAGGCTCTCATGGGGTGCAGTCTGCAAAAGAACAGCCACTACTATTTTTCACGGCACCTGCGGGATGTCCTTGCAGATATTCCTTCCTTTGGCCTGACTGTCATCGAGGCGCCGTCAGGCTTCGGAAAGACTACTGCCCTGCGCGAAT
>CAVJEZ010000111.1:0-2349 GCA_963648625.1 Odoribacter splanchnicus | reverse complement strand
TCGGCCGGACTGCTGGAACTTGGAGAGCCCTCTGCCGAAAACCTGGCCGACATCGCCTGCCTTATTTCCGGATACAGCCCGGCAGGGCCTGTGTTTATCGTCATCGACAACTACCAGCTTTTTGACAGCCCGGTGCGCAGGCGCATGATTGCCGCCTTGTCTGCCGGCAGGCATGAGAACCTGCATATTATACTGGTAACGCAGCCGCTTAAGGACGAAGGAACAGGGCCGACCTTTCATGCACAGCCGTATCACCGCATAAGAATGCAGGATCTCCTTTTTGATGCGCAATGCATCAGCGAATACTGCCGCCAGGCTGGCATAGGCCTTTCCGGGGAAGAGATCGAACTTTTGCAGGCCTCTTCAGGGGGCTGGGTTGCAGCCGTCCGCCTGCAGCTGCAAAACTACAGGCATACAGGCCGTTTTGCCGATTTCAGCGATATAAGCCCCCTGGTGGAAACAGCCATCTGGAACCGGATGTCCCGGGATGAAAGAAACCTTCTGATGGCTCTCTCCCTGCTTGATTCCTTTACTGTCAGCCAGGCGGCCATAATGAATGATGGCATGGCGCTGCCGGATACTGTTGCCGAACTTTTGTCCCTTGATTTTTTCATCCGCTATGCAGCTGACAGGCAGGGGTATGTGCTGCACAGCATTTTGCAGGATTATCTGCGTGAACGCTTTGCCATGCAGCCCGGCGAATTCAAAAAGGCCATGTACGTCAGGGCTGCCCGTGCCTGCCTTGAGGCAGGCGATCTTCTGCAGGCAGCACTCTTCTTTATGAAGGTGGATGACTATCAGTCAGTTCTCGCCCTCCCCATGACGACCCAGTATGTCTACAACAACCAGGAGCGTGACATCACGTCCCTTTTTGAGAGCATAATGGACAGATGCCCGCAGGATATATTGCGCAGGCATCCGGTCTTTCTGGTGCTCATGGCCTACAACTTTTTCCGGAGCGGCGCCCAGTCCTATTTCAGGCACGCCACGGAGGTTCTGGGCAGGCTGCTAGAAAAAAACACAGGGAGCCGGGGGCCTGAATGGGAGAGGGCGTGCGGCGAGTATGCCATGCTCATGTCCTTCACAGAGTACAATGACATCGCCAGAATGGGCGAGTTTCACCGCAGGGCCATGCAGCATCTTCGGGCTGTATCCGGCATCCCGAGATCAGAGGTTTTCCGCGGCAACATGCCTTTCGGGACGGTTTCGGTCCTCTGCCTGTACTGGAACAAGATTGGGGGGCTCAGCAGCCTTACAGACCTCATGGACACCTATCTGCCCGTGTATTCCGAGCTTGCCTCGGGACATGGTGCTGGCGCAGAGCATATTTTCCGCGCCGAGGCTGCCCTTGCGGCCGGTGACGACAGGACTGCCGAGCTCATGGCCTACAGGGCTACCTACAGGGCTCGCAGGGAAGGGCAGTACGGCGTTATCTTAAGCGCCGATCTTGTCCTCGCCGAAGTCGCAATACTGCGCGGGGATGCTGTAGCTTATGAGGCGACCCGTGAAAGCATTGTCCACAATATCAGGGAATCGGGGCAGCGATCGGTGCTGCGCCTGGGGGAATTATGCCAGGCTACCCTGGATCTCGGCCTTGGGCATGCAGCGGCCATTCCCTCGTGGCTGTGCGACATTTCCGGAATCAAGAGGGTAGTCTATACCCACAGCATTCCCTATGCCCTTATCCTGTACGAGCACTATCTGCTGCTGGCCGGGCGTCTTGCGGATCTGCGCAGGTGTGAGGAGCTGATTTCGCAGCAGGCCCGCACCATGAACTATATTCTTCCCAGTCTGTACCATACCCTTTATCTGGCTGCTGCCGGAGCAAGGGATGGTGCCATGCAGGAGGCCTGCTCCCTTATGAAGCAGGCCCTGGACCTTGCCCTGCCGGACAGGATGTACCTGCCCTTTGCAAGGCTGTACGCCGAGCTCAGGCCTGTTTTTGCCTTTATGGAACTGCCGGGAGAGGCTTCCGGGCTGCGCGAGCTCTGCCTGCGCAGGGAACGCGGGGTGCAGCGCATAAGAAGACAGCATGACGGAGCTTCTCTTCTGACTGTGCGCGAACGGGAAGTATTTATCCTGGCCAGGGAGCGCCAGACGGCAAAGGAAATTGCAGCAAGGCTCGGCATCAGCGTCCATACAGTGAACACCATATTGAAAAATATCTACAGGAAGCTGGACATCAGCGGAAAAACAGAATTAGGCTCCATTAGCGTCTTTTGATAAATTGCTATTAATTACAAGTAGTTATAGTTTAGTACTCTGAGTATCGCAAAACTTTTTTGAAGAAAAAACGAAAAAGTTGTTGACAGGCAGGGGGTGACAGCGTAAAAGCCTCGATTGCGCCAA